>JAFGOL010000231.1 GCA_016926495.1 Oligoflexia bacterium | reverse complement strand
TATTTAAAAATAATTTACTCCGCTGAGTATCACATGTTATAACGGTTTAAAATCATTTCTTTAAAAGCGGAGGTTAACTCAATGCAGATCGACACAGGAACAACTTCATGGATGCTGATGTCCACCACGCTGGTCCTTTTAATGGTACCGGGACTCGCGATTTTTTACGGAGGTCTTGTCAGGGCCAAAAACGTGCTGGGAACAATGATGCACTGTTTTTCCGCAATGGCCGTTATAGGGGTTTTGTGGGTAATTATCGGTTACTCAATGAGTTTCGGTGAAAATGTACTCGGCGGATGGTTCGGATGGAACTCCGATTACTTTCTGCTGCAGGGCCTTAACGAAAAAGTAATGGACGCCGGAATTCCGGAACTTGTGTTCGCGATGTTCCAGGGTAAATTTTCAATAATCACACCGGCGATAATCGCCGGTGCACTCGCGGAAAGAATAAAATTCAAAGGTTATATCCTGTTTATAATATTATGGAGCATACTGGTATATAACCCTATTTGCCACTGGGTATGGGCAGAAGACGGATTTTTGTTCAACCTGGGAGCAAAGGGAGCGATAGATTTCGCGGGTGGAACGGTTGTCCACATTTCAGCAGGGGTCAGCGGGCTTGTAGCCGCACTGTTTATAGGCACCAGACACGACTACAGGAAAGCCGTATTCAATCCCAACAGCCTTGTTCTGACATTGCTGGGATGCGGGCTGTTATGGGTAGGCTGGTTCGGATTTAACGCGGGAAGTTCCCTTAGCAGCGGACTTGACACTGCCCGGGCCCTGACCGTAACACAGATAGCGGCCGCATCAGGCGCGTTGTCATGGATGATTGTAGAGGCAGTACATCATAAAAAGGTTACAAGCGCAGGGCTTGCAAGCGGGATCCTCTCAGGTCTTGTCGTGATCACACCGGCAGCAGGAGTTGTTACCGCAGGCGGTGCCTTATTGCTCGGGGCACTGGCCTCAATGGTATGTTATCTTGCCATAATAATGAAAGACAAGTTGGGATACGACGACAGCCTCGACGCATTCGGTATCCACGGTATCGCGGGAATATTCGGAGCAATCTTCCTGGTATTTTTTGTGCGTAACACGTGGATGCAGGAAGCAGGCACTACCGCTGGCAGAACATGGGGAGTGTGGGACCAGCTTCTTGTACAGGTAACCGCCGTACTTATAACAATACTTTATTCAGCTGTATTTACGCTGGCAATCGTTTACGTTGTTGAAAAAACCGTGGGACTCAAACTCAACGAAGAAGACCAGAAAGCCGGTATGGATGAGGCAATACACGGGGAATACGGGTACAGGATACATTCGTAATTACTATACTAAACGACATTTTAACTATCGTTTAGTATAGCCAACCCGGTATAACATTATCCATTAATTATTGATAATAAAAAGCTTTCCAAAAGAGCGAATTCTTTCTCAACAGCCTGAAAATCGTTCATAACAGACTCCGTGTTATTCTCAAGACATGACTGTTCAAGCTTTGCAGCCGCCTTTGACAGGGGATGTGCCTGAACAAGCCCGGCTCCCCCTTTAATTGAATGGGCTTCTTTCCTGAGAACTTCCACATTACCTTCTGAAAGCGCAATTTTCATATCACGTATCTGGCGGGCGGCATTGGCAAGGAATTTTTTCAGAAGTTCCCTTACTAATTCCGCATCTCCAAGCTCCTGAAGGGCAGTCTCGTAATCAAAAGGTTTTACTCCTGCTCCGTTTACAGGAAGAACGCAAAATTCAACATTACTGATTTTCAACCACTTGTCCACAGTGGAGATCAACTTGTTCTTTCTTATGGGTTTCGGTAAAAAATCATTCATTCCGTACTCTTTCGCAATCTGCATGGTGTCTGAATCGGCATTGGCCGTCAGGGCAATGATAATAACATCGCTATTAAACTGCCTTATACCTGATGTCGCTGAATAACCGTCCATATCCGGCATCTGCACATCCATTAATATCAAATCATATTTATTGGTCATGGCTTCTTCCAGCGCCAAATTCCCGTTTTGAACGATCGTTACTTTATAACCCGCATCAGTAAGGTTTTGGTAAAAAACCTTCTGATTAACGGGATAATCCTCGGCAAGAAGAATTTTTTTATCGCTCCTTAGCAGTTTAAGATCATTTGATACTTCCTCGAGTTCGGGAAACAAAACTGTTTTATCTTCAGGTTCGGTGTCGCTGGTCTGGAATTCGACAGAAAACAGGAAGGTGGTCCCCACACCTTCTTCACTTTCCAGCAAAAGCTCGCCTCCCATCAATTTTACAAGCCTGTCGGCAATTGAAATACCGAGCCCTGTCCCCCCGTAATTACGACTTATGCTTTGATCGGCCTGTGCAAAACTATCAAAAATGTGACGTTGTTTCTCTTTAGGAATACCGATTCCGGTATCTGAAACTGAAATTTTCAGTTTCTGCATATTATCATTTTGATCCTCCGAAACGTTGACAACCTTTATTGAAATAAAACCGTTTTCCGTAAATTTTATTGAGTTGTTTACGAGGTTCAGAAGTATCTGTCTCAACCTTAGAGGATCTCCCCACATGTAAGGTTTGACCCCGGGATCTATAAAAACCTTGAAACCGTTGTTTCTTTCCTTTGCCTTAATATTGGATATGCTGACGATAGACTCTATAATACGGTTGATATCAAAAACGACCCTGTCCATCTCAAGCTTGTTGGCTTCAATTTTGGCGTGATCAAGTATATCGCTGATAAGTTGCAGCAGATGCTCCGACTCCGAAAGAATTATCCGCGCCTTGTCCTTGCAACCTGGCAGGGAATCTGAACCAAGTATCAGTTCGGTATACCCGATAATACCGTTAAGCGGTGTTCTTATTTCATGGCTCATCGTGGCAAGAAACCGGCTTTTGGCCTTGTTGGCAATAACCGCGGACTGTTTTTCTATCTCGCTGTGCTGCAATGCCGCTTCAGCCCTGACCCTTTCGGTTATATCCCTGGCGGTGCCGATTATTCCGACCACCATACTGCCTTCCTTATACGGTTTTTCACTGACTTCAAGAGTAATGGGAGTACCTTTTTTATGCTTAATTTCAATCCTGTATGGAGGGACAGCTACTCCGAGGCTTATAGCTTTAAATACGTTTTGCCCTATATCGTTGTTGATTGGATTATCGGTCATATAGCTTTTGTGGTTATTTTTCCATTCATCGGGAGTATAGCCGGCAAGGCTTGATATAACCGGCGAGACATAGTCATACTTGCCGTTAACATCGTGCCTGTAAACAAAATCCTGCATGTTTTCAAGAATGAATTTCTGCTCTTCGGCAATCAGTGAAAGCTCTTTTGCCGTTGCAAAAAGCTGCTCCTCCGTTGCCTTCATTTCAGACATGTCCCTGCCTTCCGCGACCAGCATTATTATGTTGCCTGATTTGTCCCTCACGGGTTTGACGGAGAAATCCACATAATGCAACGCACCCCGGGCGTCCATGTTTGTGGTTTCAAATCTTATCATTTCCCCGGTTGCGGCCTTGTGTACCGATTCACGGACCCTGTCCTGCAATTCAGGAGAATGGACCCACCACGGACTAAGCCAGAAAGGCTTTCCTGTCAAGCCAGCTTCCTCCTCGTCTATCAGATCAAGGCCGGCCCTGTTAACATTGACGATATTTCCTTTAAGGTCAAGCAGTCCCATAAACTGCAAAGTATGATCAAAAACGGCCCTGAATTTTTGTGTTGTTTCCCTGACAACATCATTAAATAAAAGCGATACCAGCGACGACTGAACAAACCACAATACGACAAGCCCGCCTGCCAGGAACAGGAAACACGTTAAAAAATTATCTGTCTTCCAAAAATAACAGACCATATGAACTATCAAAAAAATTGATGCCATGGCAATAAAAAGCCTGTTTCTGAAACAACCGATACAAATCTGATCCCGGGATTTTTTCATCTTATAAATCGATCAGATCCAGATAGACCGCCGTTTGATTAAGAAGCTGGTGAGCAACCTCACCAAAAGTCATGGGCCCGACCATGCTGCCGGTTCTTTTGCCCTCAAGCTCGGAATAAAGATAATTCAGGATGCAATTACAGGAAAATACGGGCGTAAAGTCCCCTCCGGGGATAATATCCAGAAACTCCTTAACGTAATCCTTAACGGGACTTGCTATGCGGTAATTGACATGTTCAAATACGGGAGCATATAAATTTACGGTATTATTTTCCCTGTCAATACCCTGTATGCTTACATTAACATATGTACCGCAATAATCCGCCACCAAAGGCAATAACGTGTTTATATTGTTTTCCGTAAGATACTGCGCAAAATTAACACGTTCACCGTTAACAAGGCAATCCTTAACGACAAAACTGTCGGCATCAAAAGTGATATTGTCGCCGGCACCCATCTTAAACAGGTTAATGATGCCTACGGATGCCATCTTACTTTCAGGCAGGCTGAAGTGCATTGCCATTACTTCATTATCCGAATATGTTCCGTCACTGCCGTTAAAAACCTTGGGAGTTATCTTCCCCAGATCATCAAGATGAACACCCGATATCCAGCCTATGATAGCTTTCATGAAAATATCCTTATAATTAACAGCATCCTTGGCATAGGTTATATGAACGTCGGACATGGCCGGAATAACAACGCATGAAAATCCGTTTTCGGATGAATCAGCAGGTATGCACTGCAATTCATCCCTGGAATAACTCTTAATGGATATTTGCTTTGCAATGTCCGGAATTTCGGTCAGGAAAACCTTTTCTTCCGTACACGTTCCCCCGTTAACGTCCATGAAATACGGGATAGTTCCGCCGATCCAGTTCCCCCTCGGCAATTTCTTTAATAAATCTTCATCACCCGCGACAAAGAAAGCACGTTGTTCCTCAATCTTTTTGCATGCTTCCTCAAGATCAAACAGAGCGGCCCTGGGCAGTATCGGGTTTTCAGGGGACGTAACAACTCTCTGGCGAGAGGTACCGAAAAGATTATTAATATCCGTAGTTAATATTCCCTGAAATTTAAGAAAAAAATCATGAAGCTCATCCACACACTTCTTAATATTTTCTTCAGAATTATCTCTTTGTACACGAAGCGAAAGCCTGAACACAAGCATTGATGCTGATGTCTGATTAAATTTGTAATCATGCTTTCTTGTAACGAGTTCTCTCCACCTGATATCAGATTTGTCAGGAATCATT
>JAFGOL010000230.1 GCA_016926495.1 Oligoflexia bacterium | reverse complement strand
GACTATTATTTTGGGACAGTTCCTGTAAATAATAGTCTTGCCGGCTATTTGCGAAAGAAAACCTATCCATTCCCTTATTCCGCACGAGTTAATCTTGCTTACGTCGTTAAAGTCAATAATTATGGTTTTGAAAGAGGATAACTTGTCTTCCTTGGGATAAATAAAGTCCTCGTCAATACTTTTTTTAATTTCTATAATGAGTTCGTTTCCGTTTTCTATAAGGTTATAGTTACTCATAATAATCCCCGTTTAATAGCTTAATTATATACTAATATGGGGAGTTGAAAATATATTTGTTTTGCCTGATGCTGTTTTTCCCCTTTTAACATATAATAACTTTTATGAATGAATTTTTTGCACATTTTGAATCCGTCTCGGATATTAAAAAGCCTGATGACGGCTCCAGGAATATAATCATATGCGGACTGGAGCAACTTGATACCGCGAAGGAGCTTCTGGACAGGGTCTTGAAGGGTAAATTTCTTCGTGACCATCATTCCGTTTTCAGCTTTTCCTCAAAAAACCTTTCGATACTTAAGGCCGTGTTCAGGGAAGAACTTGAAAAAAAGCTGTCGCACAAGGCCAACCTGCTCTCAAAATTCGTGGTTGTTTCAGACGAACTGCTTATGAACGCTTTTTTTAATGCCCCGTTTAGCGACGGAAAATACCTGCATAAGGATACCGACAGGACGGAAAACATTGTTCTTGATAATAATACGGTCGAAATTGAATTATTACAGAGTTCCGATTCGGCGGTCGTAAGGTGCAGGGATTATTACGGATCTATTGATGACGGGGAAATTCTGAAAAATGTTCTCAAGACCGGCTCACTGAACGTCAATCCCGACAGTAACAAAGATAAGGGCGCCGGCATCGGCCTGGGGCTTGTCTTCTATTATTCGGATATTTTGTTTTTTGACGTTTCCAAATCCCGGTATACCGAGGTATACTCCGTAAAATACAACGCAAAAAGCGATATCAAGATGTTGATAATAAAGGGAGAGTAATCTTATGCCTTTCCGGAATTACAGGACGGAATTCGTTCCGTTTAAAGGCTTTAAACAACTTTCATCGTTAAAGCTTAAACAGAAAAATGTTAACGACGAACTTCCCGAATGGGATCTCGGTTTTCTGTATAAAAGCTGGAAGGATCCTAAAATTTTTACCGATTTGGCAAAGGCAAAAAAGGCGGCAACTCTGTTCCGGGGGAGATATCTGCAAAAGGTGCTAAAGGGAAAACTGGGCGCTCTTCCCCTGCTTAAGGCCATAAGGGAATACGAGTCAATAAGCCGTGACGCCGTAATTCCGTACTGGTACCTTTATCTTGTTCACTCCACCATGCTGGACGATCAGGAGCTGCTCTCGTTTTTCGGTAAGGCTGAAAATATTTTTTCCGACATAAACAAAAAAATACTGTTTTTCGAGAGCGATCTCGCAAGGACCACTAATACGTACAAAAAAAGGGTTTTTAAGGCGAACGCGCTTAAGGAATACCATAATTTTCTGAACGACCTGAAAAAAATGAAAAATCACCTGCTGCCGCAGGAACAGGAAGAATTGCTTGTTGATAAGAATATCAACGGTAACGGCGCGTGGAAAAAATTCCGGGAAATATTTGAGGGCAAGTTCATGTTTGTGTTCAGGGCGCCCGAGGATGCCGTTGAAAGGGCTTATACCCTGAGTGAACTTGTGCGTGTCGCGAGAAAACACGAGGATTACTCGACAAGATACGAGGCAGCCGAACTGATACTTAAAAAATACGGCAGCGAGTCGTACGTGTTTACGTTTATATATAATTCGGTAATTCAGGACATGATCCGCATAGATAAAAACAGGCGCGGTTTTTCTCCGTTAATAAGGACGAGAAATCTTTCCAACCAGCTTAATGACAGGCAGGTTAATCTGCTTCTTGACACCGTCACGGAATACTACGAAGTGGCGCAAAGGTACTGGAAGCTTAAGGCCATTATTTTAAGACAGGACAGGATAAGAAGCTGCGACGTTTACGCGCCGCTTGTCGTTCACGGGGCGAGAAAGCAATACACTTTTACCGAAGCGCTTGAGCTTATTCAAAAAGCGATGGACGGGTTCAGCAGGTCCTATGGCGATTTATTTGAAAATCTTTACAGGTGCGGGCTTATAGACGCCCGCCTGAAGGAATCAAAAAGGTCCGGAGCCTACTGCGCGATGATAGGAGCGGACCTTCCTTCTGTTGTTTTCATGAATTTTACGGGCAGGCTGAATGATGTTTTCACGCTCGCGCACGAGGCCGGCCACTGGATCCATCATGTGCTCATGGCCGAAAACAGGACACATATTTCGGGGAGCGTGCCGCTTACCACGGCGGAGACAGCGTCGGTATTTAATGAAATGCTCCTGGCTTCGTATATACTCGATAACCTGGGCGGGAAGGACAAAGACCCGGTGCTTGCCTTTTTAATGGAAAAGATAGACGACATGTTCGCCACGGTATTCAGGCAGGCCGCCTTCAGCAGGTTTGAACAAAGGGTTTTCCGCGACAGTGAAGACGGTCCTCTTACCACCGAACAGTTCAGCGATGCCTTTGTCGGGGAATACGGAAAGCTTTTCGGTACGGCGGTTGAAATGACGCCGACGTTTCCTTATGAATGGGCGTACATACCGCATTTTGTAAATTCCCCTTTCTATGTCTACGCGTATTCCTTCGGCGAACTGGCCACGATAGCTCTTTACCGGAAGTACATGGAAAAGCCCGAAGGTTTTGCCGCCAGGTACATGAAGTTTCTGGCTTCAGGCTCGGTCTTTGAGCCGGTAAAATTATACAAAAGCATGGGTATCGACATAAACAGCCGTAAAACATGGGAATCCGGTTTTGAATATCTCTCCACGCTGGTTAACAGGGTGGAGCAACTGGCCGCCGAAGCCGGCCGCCTGTAATTCATGCATTTCCGGGAGGCAAACAAAAATCCCGCTCCGTATATACAAAATCTTAACTGATTTTTTAAATAACGCACTCCGTTCGGCTTATTCTTCGCCGGTATTTAAAATGGAGTAGGCTGCCGTGTCTTTGCTGCCGCAAGCCACACCAGCCAACTCCATCTAAAATACCAGCTTCATCATACAGCCTCCATCGTTTGCTATGATTTAAAAAATCAGTTAAGATTTATTTTACTGTGCAGGTTTTTTGTTACTTCACCAACGATGAAATTAATATTAATATTCTCAAATTCATGGTATATATAAAGGAATAGTAGGTGAATAGAAATGGCTAGAATTGAGGGCTTTCGGGTTAAGAATTTTAAGGTATTTAAGGAAATCACTTTGGGTCGTTTATGGAACCAGCGTGAGTCTGAGCCTTTAACTCATATGACTGCCGTTATTGGGAAAAACGGAGCTGGTAAAAGTACTTTGTTTGATGCTTTTGGTTTCCTTGCGGATTGTCTTAAAAACGGAGTAGAGGAAGCTTGTGATTCCAGGCAAAGGGGTGGCTTTTCCAGAATAAGATCGCAAGGTCAGGAAGGGCTTATGTATTTAAAGAACGGTTGCGGCAAAGGCGGAAAGGACAAAGAGCAGGGTGGCCTTTTTCATTTTTGATTCTTAACAGTGGTAATGGTGTTGCGTGGAGGGGGGATTTAGAAGGTAAACAGATTGATGAAAAGAAAACCCCCATTAATATTGAAGAATTAATGAAACAGTCTTATGAAGAAGAATCGAAGGAAATAGAAGTAGTTGAATTGGAAGATAAAAGAAAACTCGGAATTGCAACTCTTGGTTCATTGAAGCAGCACCCCAGGATATCTGCGTTTAGAAGATTTATAGAGGGATGGTATCTTAGTTATTTTACACCGGACGCAGCGCGTAGTTTACCTATGGCAGGTCCTCAAAAGCATTTGAATATTCATGGTGATAATATAGGGAATGTTGTTCAATTTATGGAAAG
>JAFGOL010000229.1 GCA_016926495.1 Oligoflexia bacterium | reverse complement strand
GTCAAAATCGTCGATCTTGCGCACGGTTTTTATTTTATACCTCCTGTAGCTGTTCCTGTCAGGCTCGCCGTTCCTGAAAACCACGCACGAAGCGACAGTATTCTCTCCGTGATGGTGTGAGATGTCCATGCAGTCAATGACAAGCGGCGGCTTTTTCATGTTCAGGTTTTCCTGCAGGATTTTTATCTGCGCGCCGTACTTTTCCTTTGCCTTTTCCTTCTGTTCCTTGAACCTATTATGCTGCCTTGCCTTTTCCTCAATGTTCTCAAGCGCCATTTTCAGCAGATTGTCGCGTTTTTTCAAAATCACTTTTATGCCCTTGTCCCTGAAAATCTCTGCCGCGGCCGCGGCATCGGTCTTTTCCCCGGGCAATATGACCTCTTCAGGGTATGATATCGCCCTGCCGTAATACTGGGAAAGGTAAAGCTCAAAAGCGCCTTCATTTTCAGGTATATCCGAAAACACGTCTATTTTCTTGTTTAATAGCCTGCCCGAGCGTATTGACAGCACGCAGAAATAATAATCCCCGCCTTTTTGGGCGTAATCGACCACGTCAAGGTTCTTGTCTTCTTCGCCGACCACTTTCTGTTCTATCATTATGCCTTCAACGGCTTTTATCGCGTCCCTGGCTTCCGCCGCTTTTTCATAAAGCTGCTTTTCAGAGTATGAGTCCATTTCATTTTTCAGGTTTTCAAGCATTTTTTTATAATTGCCGTTCAGAAAATTCTTCACTTCCTTTATTGACTGCGTGTACTCCCCGTCGGAAATTAATCTCACGCATGGCGCGGCACAGAGCCCCGTGTCATAGTAAATACAGGCGCGCTTCAGGGGCTTATTGTCAAACTCATACGCGCACTGCCTTGCTTTAAAAGCCCTGTAAATGAGCTTAAGCACTTTTTTCGCGTCGCCGGTAAAAAACGGCCCAAAATAAACCGCATTTTTTTCCCTTGTAACGCGTGTCAGGTAAACGCCGGGGTATTTTCCGGAAGTGACCTTGATGAAAGGAAAAGACTTGTCGTCTTTTAACAGTATGTTGTAGTACGGCTTATGCTGTTTTACAAGCGACGCTTCCAGGAGAAAGGCCTCGATCTCAGTCTTTGTGACTATGAAATCAAGGTCCTTTATTTTCGGCACAAGTTTTTCGGTCTTTATGTCCTTGCGCCCTTTCTGAAAGTAGGATTTTACCCTGTGTTTTAACGACTTGGCTTTCCCTATATATATGATCCTGCCGCCCGCGTCCTTGTAAAGGTACACGCCGGGCTTTTCCGGCAAATTCCTGATTTTAGCGGGATCCACTTTAAACCCCGCTTACTATTCTTATGTATTTAATATTTCTTCCTCTGCCGATCCTTTTAATGAACTGAAGTTTCACAAGCCTGCTCAGGCTTTGTTTTGCAGTATCCCGGTTAATTGAAAGCTCTTCAACAATCATGTTGTTGGTAATGACTTCGTGCTTGTCAAAAAGCCTTATTATGGCAGCCTGCTTTTCGGACAGCATCTCTTCAACAGCTTCGTCCTCGGCATATTTTTTCACTGTTTCCATCTGCTTTATAACCGTATCCATGAAGAATTCCAGCCATGGAACAATATCCGCGCCGTCTGTTCTGATCTCTTTTTGGCTTTTTCTCAAAGAAAGATAGTATTCTGATTTGTTGTCCTCAATTATTTTTTCCATGGAAGTATACATAACAAAATTGTATCCGCTTTGCAGCATAATAAGATTGGTCAGGGCCCTGCTTAGCCTGCCATTACCGTCTTTGAATGGATGTATAGAAAGAAATTCAAGTATAAAATTCGCCGTTATCAGCAGCGGATGCATCTTTCCCTCTCCAAATGCGTCCCTTGTCCAGTCTATAAGATCTTTCATTTCTATCGGCGTTATGTACGGCTCGCTGGTCCTGAAAATAACAGCCTCGTTTCCGTCCCGATCCCTGGCAACCACTTTATTTGAACTTGTCTTGTATTTTCCCAGATGAGAACTGTCCTTTTCTGAATATTGAAGCAGGATCTTATGAAGATGCAAAATCTGATTTTCGCCAAATCTTATATTCCCAAAATTATCAAATATTGTTTTCATGAGTTCCGCATATCCGGCGACTTCCTGCGAATCCCTGTCTTTCATCCTGTTTATTTTAACGTTTTTGAGGAATAATTCAACTTCGGCATCCGTCATTTTTGAACCCTCTATCCTGGTAGAAGCTCCCGCCGACGTTATGATCGTTGTTCTTTTCAGCCTTCCGAGTATTTGGGGACTTAAGCTGAATCCCGCCTTAAACCAGCCTTTAAATTCATCTATTGTTGAAATTTTTGTGTATATTCCGGACATAACATCATTCCTGATTTGAATGATGCGATTTGTAAGCCTTTCCTTTATCGTCATTTTTTTACCTCTTTCTTTTGGTTATACTATAACTATACCCAATTATACCCGAATATACCCAAATAATCAACAAATTAATCGGGTATAAATAACTACACCCGATTACACCCGAATATACCC
>JAFGOL010000228.1 GCA_016926495.1 Oligoflexia bacterium | reverse complement strand
TAAACACAGAAAAAAGAGCAGGCGATGAAAACCCTGATAATTAAAAATAAAAATGTAAGGATCGGCGATTACATCGAGCTTGAAATTCCCTTGCCCTTAAAAGGCGTTGAGCCCGGGCGCGTAAGCATAGAGCATCCCCTGCCGCGTAATGATGTTTCTGAAAGCGGTCTTTACATGATCGACGAGCCCAAAATCGAAAATGATACCGTTTTTATAAAGCTTGTCGGCTATAAAGCCGGAAAGGCCGAAATACCTTCTTTTACGATCAGGGTTGACGGGCAGGAAGTCCTTCAAACGCCCGCGACCGGTATTAATGTGGAGGGTGCGCAGGGAAAGATCGAGCTTATTGACATAAAAGGCCCAAGGGAGATCAATCTTCCGGTTTATTATTATATCGGGTACGGCCTGCTTGCGGCCCTGCTGCTTTATGTACTATGGCATGTATATAAACGGTTTTTTAAAAGTAAAAAGTCAGGGCAGGTCACGGCCGGACGGGAATACGTGTCCCCGTACCAGAGGGCAATGGCCTACTTAAGCAAGATAGAAATGGATACTGAGATTAAAAAAGACCTCCGGCTGTATGTTACAAAAGTGTCAGAGGTGCTCAGGCGTTTTGTCGAGGAAGAGTATGGCATTGCAATTATGGAGCTTACAACTACGGAAATGATGAAGGTGTTCAGGCATAAAAAACTTTTTGATCCTGAAATTACGGCAGCGCTTCAAAAATACTTTGTAGATTCGGACCTTGTAAAATTCGCGGAAAACCGGACAGCGGAACTAAATTATTATAATCAGCATTTTATTGACGATACACGCAAATTTGTTAACAGGTTAAGGGTTATTAAAGATGAAGTTTGAAAACCCGTGGTATTTTTTGCTGCTTCTTCTTTTCCCTCTTTTTATGAGGAAAAAGCCGTCGTTTGTATATTTCCCGTTTATGCCATTTTTAAAGACCGTGCCTGTAACGTTAAGGGTAATATTGCAGAAAGTTGTCCCGTGGCTCGGCTATATCGCCCTGTTCCTGATTGTTGTCGCACTGGCAAGACCTCAAAAAATTGATGAAAAAACAAAGAAATATTCCGAGGGAATCGACATAATGCTGCTTCTTGATATTTCGGACAGCATGCGCAGCGAGGATTTCAAACCCGATAACAGGCTTGTCGTGGCAAAAAAGGTGATCAGGGATTTTGTTAAGGACAGGGAAAACGACAGGATAGGGCTTATCGTTTTTTCGGGCGAAAGCTACACTCTCAGTCCCCTTACCATTGATCACGACGTAATACTTAAGCGCATCGATGATATAGAAATTAACAAGGGCGACATCAAGCAGGGAACCGCCATAGGCATGGCAATAGCGAACGGAGTGGCAAGGCTTAAGGATTCAAACGCCAGGACCAGGATCATGGTGCTTGTAACGGACGGCGATAATAATACCGGAGTTATAGATCCCATAACCGCGTCCGAACTTTCGGCGGACAATAAGATCAAGATTTATTCCATAGGTATAGGCAGGGACGGAAAAATTCCCTTTCCGGTGTATACAAATACGTTTATGGGGCAAAGGGTCAAGCAATATACATACGTTATGAACAAGCTGAACACGGAAATTTTTGAAAAAATATCCAAAAACACCAACGGGAGTTTTTTCAGGGCAACCGACAGCGGGGCTCTTGCCAGGATATTTAAAAAGATTGACAGGCTGGAAAAAAGCAAGTTTATTGAAAACAAGCTTGTAAGGGTCAAGGACTATTTCCCTGAAATTTTAAAGTGGTCCCTGGGTCTTTTCGCGGCCATGCTCGCGTTATGGAGCTTTCTTTTCAGGAGGCTGCCGCTATGAGGTTTGAAAACGTTTTTTATCTTTATCTTACCCTCCTTGTGCCTTTTATATTTCTGCTGCTTGTCATAGCTGTAAGAAAATCACGCAGGGAAGTTTTAAAGCTTGTAAGCCCGTCCTTTTACATGGAGCTTGTAAAGGGAAGCAGCAGGAATAAAAATATTTTTAAGATACTGCTTTTTTGCTGTTCGCTTGTGCTGCTCCTGTCGGCCCTTGCAAGGCCGCAGTTCGGCAAGCATGTTGAGGAGGCATATGTTTCAGGCATAAATATAGTTGTTGTTTTTGATGTTTCAGCCAGCATGCTCTGTGAGGACATAAAACCCTCAAGGCTTTCAAAGGCGAAGCATACGGTTGAAAGGTTTGTTGATCTTCTGGGCGGCGACAGGGTCGGTCTTGTTGCCTTTTCAGGCTCGGCGGTACTTGTAAGTCCCCTGACCACTGATCACGGGTCGTTTAAAATGTACCTTCAGGAGCTTGACACGAAATTTCTTTCGTCAGTGGGTACGGCGCTCGCAAAGGGTGTGGAACAGGGGATTGAGGCAATACAAAGAAGCACTGACGGCGAAGGGACCAACGTAATACTCCTTATAACCGACGGTGAGGATCACGAGGGCGAGGTTAACAGGGTTCTGGAACTCGCCAAGGGCATTAATGCCAGGATATTTGTTATAGGTGCCGCCACTGAATCAGGAGCGCCTGTCCCGAACTATGACTTCATGGGCAGAAAGCTCGGCTACAAAAAGCAGAAAAACGGCGAAATAGTTATATCAAGGCTTAATACAGGACTGCTTTCAAAAATCGCGCTTGAAACCGGCGGTAAAATGTATTTTTCAACACACTCGGAAAAGGAGGCTGACAGCATTATTGAGGACATACACGGTTTTGAAGCTAAAAAATTCAAAGAAAAAAGCATAGTCAGGTACAGGGAACGCTATCGCTGGCCTCTTGTTCCTGCCTTTATGCTGATGTTTATAGGGGTGCTCTTGTGAGGTTTCCGGTATTGATCATATTAACGCTGGGTTTTTCCGTAAGCTTACAGGCAGGTGATTCGGCTAAAAACAGGGAAGGTATTAAGCTTTATAAACAGGAAAAATTCGAAGAGTCCGCAAAGGCATTTTCTTCAATAAAGGATCAGGACAACAGGCACATAGGGGTATTTAACGAGGGTGACGCCCTTTATAAAAAAGGTGATTTTGACAAGGCGGAATCATCCTTTTATGATTCACTCAAATCAACGGACGGCAAAACCCAGGTTGAATCGCTGTTTAACCTCGGCAATTCGAAGTTTCAGAAAAAGGACGCCAGGGGAGCGCTGAACGCGTACCAGTCCGCGCTCGACCTGTGCAAAAATTCCCCCCGGGACATAGGTGAGGATTTTTGCGAAAAAATCAGCAAAGATATACGTAACAACATGCAGTATGTCTTTAACCTTAAAAAACAGACAGATAAAGAGAAGCAGAAGCAGGACAAAAACAAGGACAAAAAGGACGGGCAGCAGAACAAGGACCGGCAAAACAGCGATAACAGGGATAAGGACAAGGATCAAAAGGAAAAGGACAGGAACAAGGATCGGGACAAGGACAAGGATGACAAGGACGGGCAACAGGATGAAAAAGAGGATCAGGACAATAAGCAGGGCAATAATCAGCCCGGTAATAATTCCCTGCAGCATAATTCCGGTAATATTAAGAAGATGAACATATCCCCGCAGCAGGCAAAACAGCTTTTGAATATTATTGATTCTAATGATAGTAATCTACAGAAAAAGCTTTTAAGGAAAGGTCAGAAAAAGTCGCCATCAAGGGACGGCAAGGACTGGTAGGTAGAATGAAAAAAATAGTATTGCCGGTACTTATATTTTTTTTGACGTGCCCTGTTTTCGCCAAAACCACGGTTGAAGCCAGCGTTGACTCCGCGAGTGCGACGCTTGAAGAGGGTCTTACCTATACAATACAGGTAAAAACCGACGAACAGTTAACTACAGAGACCGGTATGCCTGATCTCTCGGTACTTGAAAAGGATTTCCAGATCGGCTCGCAGTACCAGTCAACCAGCTTTGCGTCGAAATACGAAAACGGGAAATTTGTTTTTGAACGGTCAAGGTACTACAGGTACAAGTTGTTTCCACTCAGCGAGGGAAAAAAGACCATCCCTTCTTTTCAAGTAAGGGCGGGCGGAAAAGTATTTAAAACCGATCCCATTACAATAGAGGCTGTAGACAGCGGAGGCCGGCAGCCCCGGGCCCGGAATTATCAACCCCCGGCAACCGCTCCGCAATACAGGCAGTACGGGCAATACGGCCAACAGCAGGACCGGCAGACTGCCCC
>JAFGOL010000037.1 GCA_016926495.1 Oligoflexia bacterium | reverse complement strand
GTAAAACTTATGGAAATGGGTGAGGAGAGTGCGCAGAAAAATTACAGGAGCGTAGCTGACAGATTTCCCGAATTACTATCCGTTGCCGAGGAAGAGGATCAACACGAAGCCATGCTGCTTGAGGCATTTGACGAGGAAAGGCTAAGGTATGTGGGTTCAATGGTGCTTGGTTTAAACGATGCTCTTGTTGAACTTACGGGTGCGCTTGCCGGATTTACTCTGGCACTTCAGAATACAAAACTGATAGCCACAACAGGGCTTATTACAGGTATAGCTGCTTCGTTGTCAATGGCTGCTTCTGAATATCTTTCCACAAAGTCCGAAGGTGCAGAAAAAAATGCTGTTAGTGCTTCAATATACACCGGTATCGCTTATGTTTTTACGGTTGTTATATTGATATTCCCGTTTTTGTTTTTTTCTAATCCTTTTGTCGCTTTATTTTTTACCCTGTTTTTTGTGGTGCTCATAATTTTTGTATTCACATTTTATATATCAGTGGCAAAGAGCCTGCCCTTTAAGCACAGATTTCTTGAAATGGTGGCCATAAGCATCGGGGTAGCTGTAATATCATTTGGAATAGGTTTTATTGTAAAAAACATCTTTAGTGTGGAAATATAAAACCAGATATAAAACCAGACGGAGCAAATTTAAGACTGCCCAGTCTGGTGATTTTATTCAATAATATTGATATAATATCCGATAAGTAATGCAGACGTACTATGCGTAAGCTTCAAGTATATAAAATTTATTTAAATAATACTTGATTTTTTATGCATAGTTGTGATATAATTAAATTAATGCTGTTTTGCGTTTATGCATTTACGTGACCAGCGTGGAGAATGTGTACGGTACGTTGGGGGTAAAAATGAGAATTTTTAATTTTACCATTGTCATATTTGTGCTTCTTGTATCAGGCGGTTTATATGCTGCCGGGGATTGTGATGTTAAGGTTTTTCCTGATGGCTCAACAAGGTGTGTATGTCCCAAAGGAGAATTTAAGTTTAAGCACGATCACGATGCCCTGGGGGTAGACACCAGAACAAAAATCGAAATGATTTGCTTTAATTTTGGCGATAAACCCAATGAACAGCAGTTTGAAAGAGAAGTTAACAGTTTGCTGAAGGCCAGGGTCAAAGACATAACCACTCAAAAATACAATGATATTAACGACTACCTGCTGTTATCAGGAACTTATAGCGATAAAGTTTATCAGAATACATTTGAACGGCAATTGAACCTGAGAAGACGGGCCAATGAGCCTGATAAAATTAAAAAGTCCAGGGCAATTGTTAAATGTGAGTTTCGTAATGACAGGTGTACATGCTTCAACTTTGATATCGGATTTGAGAGTACCCAGTCAAATTCGATGAATTTTAATAATGATAATACATTGAGAGATATTGCAAAACAGGCCTGCGAAAATATGCCCAAACGGTTTTCTGATACCAGGGTCTCAGATCTTTTAGACCCTGAAACAACCGTATATAATGCCGGTGAACCTTACAAATTTGACTTGCTTTTTCAACCATCCCTGAATGAAACGCTTAAACAGGTTAAAGTTGAAGGGGGCGGAACAAAAAATCAACATCCGGGCCAATTGCTTAAGGAGCGCAAGTATTTTTTTGGATTGGCTGAAGCAGCTTATAAAGAAGGCCAAAAAGCCTTTAAAAAGGGTAAAAGTGATGAGGCCATTAAAAAATATGATGAGGCGGTAGAAAATTATGTAAAAGGGATGCAGAAAGCGGAATGGGCGAAAAAAATCGCAAAAACATTTAATGTTCAGTCAACCAGCCTGGAAGAGAATGGCAGACAGGTAAGCGTGACGGGTGAAGCAGATAAATTTTTAAGATTGGGAAAGAAAAATATTACCGAAACAAAAGAGAAAATAGCGTCTGTAATGCAGAATGATATAGAGAAGCTCGAAAAGCAGAAAAGGTACGACGAAGCTTTGAAAAAGAACGAAGAATTGAAAGCCTTTCTGGATATTAACGAAGTATACCTGAAAAGTAATACGGCCCTTTATAGTAAGCCGGCTACCAATGACCTTAGAATAAGGGGAATTGTCAAAGGGAAGGAGATAAGAAGATTTGAACAGATTGAAAAAGATTTTAAGGATGCGTACAGCTATCATAACAGCGGTGATTTCAGGAATTCAGTTGCAAAATATGAAAGTATAATAAACTCGGAAGCGTGCAAAAATGCGTCAACATCCGTATACAAAAAATCAGATCTGAAAAGATATTGCAGCGAAGCAAGGAACAGTTTGCCCAAGGCAAAGCTTAATTTTGCAAGACAGGAAAAAAACGAGAAAAAGCTCAGGGCAGAAGCAGCAGAAAAAGATATTGAGAAAATTGCGGGCGGTAATGAAAATGTAGATGAAAAAACAAGAATCCAGGGACTGTTTATGTCAGCATCCGAATATAATAACAGAGACAAATATCCGGAACTTAAAGAACAGAGAAAAGCATATGTTCGATCCATAGCTACCTTCAACGCTATTTCAACCAGCGACTATTGCAGGGAAAACCCTAATGACGAAATGTGTGTGCAGGCCGGTGAAGAGGTTAAATTATTCCAGGAAAGAAGAGAATTTTCAGGTTTATATAAAAAAGCGGAAAAAACGAAAGATGAAAAAAAACGATTGGATTCTTACAGACAAGCAATGCTCAGCGGAGTATGCAAGGTGTCATGTACTCCCGGCGATCTGGTTTGTGCTGATTATGGCAGTAAGTGTAATACAGCAACGGAAAAGGTAACGGGAAACAAAGTTGTATTGGCGCCTGCCGCTGAGGGATTAATGACTCGCGTAAAAGATCTTGCGCGGAGGCTATGGGGCAGAACGATGGTTGGCTTTGGGAGTGAGCCGGCGGCCGGGGGCAAAGATGATATGCCAAAAGAGAAAACTCCCCAGAAAGTTTCAGGGGGCAGCGCGCCTGCGGCCGCATCAAAACCGCTGACCAAAAAACAACTGGCGAAACAGAAATGTAAAATTCAGGGAAATCATTGTAACTGTGACTATTATGATGAAAACAACAGTTTTCATAAGGCCAGCAATAGTGACGATAAGTCTCATTTTCTGGTCTACGATAATTCATTGGGCAAAAAAGTCCCGTCTGTCGTTAAAGCCAGTTGCAGGGAAGCGGTTTCGACTAATCCCAGGATCAGGTATGCCCAAAATCTCTGTAATAAGACAGAAAAGAGTTATAAAACCATAATAAAGGACCAAAAAGCCATTAAGTCTTACGTGGAATTACTGAATTACACAGGTGATAAGATTGCAAATCGGATTTCGATTAACGACCTGATCGACAAAATAGGAAGTAAATATAATACAAACTGCGTTGCCGACGGAAAACTGAAAAAATGCACATGCTACAGTTATGACAGCGGTTCTAAAAATATCCTGGCCACAAATGTAGATACGGGCGACAACACATGGAATAATAATGTTATCAGGGCCTGCAGGAATTCGTCCGTTGAAGGCGGTTTTCAGGCTAATTTCAACTCATTTATGGCGCCTAAAGGCAAAAAGTCAAAACCAGCGGGCGGGAAGGCGCAACTGCTTGCAGAAAAAGCAGTTGCAGAAAAAAGTACTCCTCCAAGAGCGCCTGCCTCTGCGCCGTCAGGCGGAGAAGCTGCGAAAGAATCCAAACCGGGTCTTTTTTCGAAAGAATTCTGGCAAGGCGCATTGAGCAGGGTATCAGACGGTACGGAAACCGGATCAAACGAAACTGAAGGCGTGAAAGCTGCTACGGAAAACTCTGAAGCCAATGCGTCGACAAAAGCATCTGTCGGTGGAAAGGCCCGCAAAGGTACTCCTACAGGCAGCCGACGATTACCCTCAAAAGAAGCAGAAGAATTTTCAAAAGGACGGGCAAGAATAGCATCATCAGGCCCGGACGTTGGACATGAAGCCGGTGTTGATGCAACGGCCCCAACTGCCGAAGCAGAAGGAACTGAAGTGCAGGGAGCCGCCGCGGGACCAGCGGTATCCCCGGCAGGAGGAGAAGAACCCCCGGCTGCTGAAAGTGAAAGCTGGTTTGGAAGCTTTTTCGGAGATTATAAAAAAGGCTATGAGCAGCTTCAACAGAAATTAAGCGGTAAAAGCGGTAAACTTGGAGATGTTGCTATTGACGTTGACACTAGCAGGTATGAGAACGTTACTGTATCACCGGACAAAATACGCACATGCAGCAATTCGGAACCTGTTAAAAGAGAATATATTCAGTTAGGCGGCGCGGGTCTGGACACCTGCTGGAAAGCGGATGAGAAGAAATGCGAAAGCCTGTATTACTATGACGGGAAATTAGCAGATCAAAAAAGAACTAACACCGATACCGTTTATGAGTATTTTTATTTAAAATACCTGAGAGAGGATAAATCACTTTACAGGTCCTGTGAATGGAGCACCGAGGCTAAAAAGTGTAAGCCCATTATATCCTGCCCGTATTATTTCCATTCTGACGGAGATACGGTAATGTATGGTATATCCAGTCCTGAAACATTCAAGGATCAGGGCAGGCAGCAGGAGATAGAAAACAATTTCAGGGAAGAAGTTAAATACCAAGGTATGTTGCATGCCTATATTACAAAAAAAATTACAGGTTTTGACAGTAACAGTGAATATAATATTACTAGCAGCCTGATCCCTCTTGAGGGTTCGGGTGACGAGTATAAATGGATCAAATGCCTTGCCCAAAAAGTAACTCCTGGTGACAGTTTGTCTTTTTGGGTTGTTAGTCTGGGAAACCTGAGGTTTGTGTACGATGATTCACACAAGGGCTTTATACCTGTTGAACAGGAAAGGATACAGTCTGTAAGCAACTTTCTTGATAGCGTTGCAGTCTCAAAAACCGCTGAAAATCTGGGTCAAAGCCCGGATCAGCCTGAAAACACGGCTGTATGTCCCGGTGACAGGGGCAGAAAAACGGCATACAGCGCCTACCAGCTTGTAATTCATGCCGCGTTGCGCACAGGGCTTGAGGGTGATTTTGCGGTCGGTAATCACGATGCGGATAACAGGACTGAATGGCCGGGTGATATGAAAAAATGGCAGGAGGGAATGCTGAGTTGCGGACCAACCTTTGAGCAAAAAGTAATGGGCCCTCTAAACAGGGAAGAGGAGAACATAAAAAAAGCACTTGCAAGTCTTCAGGGTATGTATGCTAAAGTTGCCGACAATATAAAACTTGATGATACGCCGGTTAATGTTAAGGCCGCGGTTGATAACGTGGCCAGGTTAGCCATGTTTTACCAGGATTCAGCTTTTTTAACGCCTTTTATGAATACCATGTATTATAAACTGTTTGCCTCAATGAACGCAAACAGTGCCGAAGGAGCTATGGGAACTATTATTCCAAAGCAGTATCAGGACAGGATAGCTGAATTTTGCAAAAAGGAATTATGCAACAAGGAGGATTTTATACCCATTAACAGTCAGGGATACATTAATTATCCGTTTTTCGCGCAAAAGGTTGATTATACAAATAACGTGAGCATGCCGTTTTATAATCCGGCAAATTCCAGTTACGGTTATTGGATATTTCGAAATGAAAACGAGGTAAGGGAAATTTTCAAGGCACAGCTGGTCCACGAATATACCGACGCCATACTATCGCAGGCACAGTATGTCGGGATTGTATTAAACAGGTATCTGGCGGATTTACAGGGGTTAAGGAAGAATATCGGTTTAGGCGGTGGCAGGATCGATAAAAAAGCTCTTAAGGCCGCTATGAAGGAAGACGAAGGCTCTTCCGCGTCCGGCGGACGAAGGAGCCGCAGAGGCGGAGGAAGAGCCGGCGGCGGCAGTACGCGTAAATGGACCAGCGACGACAGCTGGAAACTGGGATTGCTGATGGGCACAGGCGCTATAAAAGGCGCGGAAGTCGGTTTTAAGTACAAGATGATGAAGGACCAGTTGAAATGGGAAAAGGAGCTTGCGAACAGGCGTGTGTGCCAGGACTTTGAAGAACTGAAAATGATGGTGCCGTGGGTTAATGCCGACGGTACTACGGAAGAGATATCAATGTACGATAAATGCATGCGCAACATGATGCATCTTGCCGAAGGACAGATCAGGCAGGACCACTGCCTTGAAATGTGGAACGCGGGCCTTATTACAAGAAAGGCTGATCTAAGGGAATGTTACGGTTTAAAGGCAGCTGAGATTTTAAGAAACCCCAATCCGCTTGGTTATACTCCGGAGGTGGCCAGCAATAGTGATCAGCAGACCGCTGCGAGGGGCGCTGCCGAAGAACCAAAGTCCGACGATAAAAAGGGTGCTGCCGCGGCAGGCGGAGCTCCCTCTGGCGGAGGCGTTTCAGGGCTTTCGCCTTCATCAGGCAAGGATAAAAATACACGCCAGAGATCATGGCCGATACCTACACCAAGCTACAGCCGCAGCGGAGGCGGTTACGCTCCTTACGCGGGCAGGAACAACAAGGCTCCGGTACAGGCCGGCAATTCAGCCTCGTTTGACAGCAAGGTGCAGAAAAGCCTTAAAGACATGGCTGCCGCGAAAGGCGGAAGTTTGGCATTTGATGAGCAACTCAGGGTACATAGGGGCTTGATTTCCAGCTCATCCGCTTTACAATTAAGCAGAAAGGTTCCATACTTGAATAAAACAGACGTAAGTACAGGAAGGAGAAGATAATGCCTCATTTAAAAGGATTTTTGATAATACCTGTTGCATTCCTGTTGATTTCAGGGGCTGAAGCAAAAAAATTCGCGAATTCGTACATAGAATTTGATATGCCAGACACGTGGAACTGCAAACCCGAGGGCGGGCAGCATATATGCCAGCCTGTAAACCCGGAACAGCGCAAGGAGGCCATTGTAGTTATGGCTTCCAAGTATAAAGGGCCCGGCGACGAGATGAAGGAATACTACCTGAGGCTGCAAAAAACAAGGGCAGTAAAAGATCTCAGGGGCAAGTCCCATACCAGTAAACTGCAATACGCAAAATTCAATACCATACTGGGCACTCCTTGGGTTGACGCCCAGCAGGAGGGCAGCGAAGTCCCTGGTTTTATTACCCGCTATCTTGCCACCGTTAATAAGGGCCTGGGAATAGCCATAACGTTCAGCGCCCATAAAAGTAAATTCAAACAGTACAGCCCTGATTTTTACAGGATGGTAAAGAGCATAAGGGTCAGGGAGAACATACCCGCGTCTCGAACAGCCCTTGCGGAAGAGGCCGGAAAGCTTAACAGGCTGGGACCGGGTGCGGTGCTTGGAAATATGGGCAGGGGAAAGAGTACCGGAGCAGCCGGATCTGAAAAAACCGAAAAGCGCTTTGCAGACTTTGATTTGGGTGCTATAGCTGAGTCCGATGACAGCACTCTTTACCTTATACTTGCCGGCGCGGGACTGCTGATCCTTTATATTATCATAAGAAGAAGACGCCGACGATACTGATTATTGATGCCAACGTAGCTCAACCGGTAGAGCAACGCATTCGTAATGCGTAGGTTTGGGGTTCAATTCCCCACGTTGGCTTTGCTAACAACTGTACTTGTTCAGTGCTTTTATGATATTGCTGATGTTGTCGTCACCCATTTCGTCAGTGTATGTATCCCTGATCTTTAAAAATTGGTCAAGGTTTTCAAGAAAAATATCAACAAGCTTTCCGTCAAAATGGTTGTCTTTCTCTTCCTTGAAGAGTTCGACTATGTTTTCAATGGGCCATGCCTTTTTGTAGCACCTGTCGCTTCCCAGGGCGTCAAAAACGTCAGCCAGCGCCGTAATTCGTCCGAAAATATGAATGTCCTCACCTTTTTTTCCCTGGGGGTATCCGGTGCCGTTGAATTTTTCGTGGTGCTCGTGCGCTACTATCGCGGAAGCCTTGAGTATCCTGCGGGATGAACCGGCAAGGAGTTCGAATCCCAGCTCTGTGTGTTTTTTTATGATATCAAATTCATCAGGGCTGAGTTTACCCTGCTTGTTGAGTATGGCGTCAGGAATGCCGACCTTGCCTATATCATGCATGGGAGAAGCCAACCTTAAAAGTTCAGCCTCGGATTCCGTTAATCCGCATTTAAGCGCGAGCAGTTTGGAGTATTCCGCGACGCGCTTTACGTGGTTTGCTGTTTCCTTTGAACGGTTTTCGCCTATGGCGCCCATCGTTATTATAATTTCCTTCTGCGTATCGTCTATTTCCTGGTACAGCATCGCGGATTCTATGGCTTTGGCTGAATAAGAGGCAGCAAGCGTGAGGTATTCAATATCCTGTTCGGAAAATTTGCCGTCATGTGTCGTTTTGTTCAGGGCCTGGAATACCCCGATGAACTCACCTTCGTTGTTTTTAAGGGGTATGGCCAGTATTGATTTTGTCTTGTAACCGGTTTTTTCGTCAATATCAGGATTGAAATAGGTGTATTTGTAAGGGTCATCCGTAAGTATGGGTTTTTGTT
>JAFGOL010000227.1 GCA_016926495.1 Oligoflexia bacterium | reverse complement strand
TTGTGCCAACTATAACATCTTGATTTTAAAAGATTTATTTTTGTTTGTTTTGGTTTGTGTTTCATTTGACCCGGTCGGTTAATACACGTATAAAAAACCGGTGCCAAAGTGTTTGTAGAACTTGGGGGTGTATCCGTAATGGAAAAGTTTAAATTTAATGTGCCGACTGTTTATTATTTCGGAAAAGATGAGTTTGAGAGGGTCAGAAAGGCCGCGAGGCAGACCGGAAAGAACGCGTTGATAGTAACGGGCAAGGGTTCCGTAAAAAAACACGGTTACCTCGACAAACTCTGCGGATTTTTAAATCAGGAAAAAATAAGCTATGAAATATTTGAGGGTATAGAGCCCAATCCCCGTCACAGTACCATAAATAAGGCAGGAATTTTAGCGTCACAGAAAAAGTGCGATATGGTTATAGCTCTTGGCGGAGGCTCTGTTATGGATGCCTCAAAGGGTATCGCGGTTGTCGCGCAAAACGGCGGGGATATATGGGATTACTGTTCATTAAGGGACAGGGACGCGAAAAAGGTAAAATCCGCGTTGCCTCTTATCTGTGTCCCGACCCTTGCGGCTACGGGCTCTGAAATAAACGGCCATTCGGTTATTTCAAACGTGGAAACAAAACAAAAGGCCGTTCTTTACAGTCCCCTGCTTGTTCCCAGGTTTTCCATAGTGGACCCGGTGCTTACAAGAACGGTTCCGGTCAGCTACCTTGTAGACGGTGCTGTTGATATCATATGCCATTGCAGCGAAACATACCTTTCATGTCCTGACGATAATTACGTCCCTGATTTTTTAACCCTTGGTCTTGTACGCTCCGTAAAGCTGAGCATTGAACGCCTGCTGGGTAACCCCGACGATCTGGACGCAAGGGAAACCCTGTCATGGGCTTCTGCCATAGCTATGCCCGGAACACTGGACGGCAGGAAAGGCGGCTGGCCCATGCACGAAATAGAGCACAGCATCAGCGCCCTTTATGACATTTCCCACGGGCTTGGCCTTGCGATGATACTTCCGGCAATGGTGAAATTCGACAGCAGGTACAATGAAAAGAGGATTTGCAGGTACGTGGGGTTTTTGCTTAATGAAAACACCTCCCAGTTTGGCGACGGGGAATCCGCTTACCAGGCCCTTGTCAGCTGGCTGAAAACCATAAAGGCAATAAGGGAACCCATGTCCGTTGATTTTGAAAAGGCAGCGGAAACAACCCTTGCCGTAAACGGAAACAGCGAAGGCTACATTTATGGGATAATTCCAATGGGTAAAAAAGAGATTATTGAGGTCCTGCAATACGCCTTTGCTTAACTGTGTGACTATTTTGACCTCTACTGCAAAAAAGACTAGACTTTTTTGCAGTAGAGCCTGTTCCTTGATTTACTCAGGGAACGGGTGGGCAGGCCGGTATCAATGAACAGCCTGGCCGGGGATATTCAGGTTTCACCCAATACTATTAAAAACTGGCTGGAAATTTTTGAAAGAATGTATGTCCTTTTTGTCGTAAGACCGTATTCCCGAAAAATCAACAGGGAAGTTGATTTCGTGGTCGTTAAAAATAACAAGCCGGAAGAGTTGATTGAAGCAAAGTTAAATGACACGGACATCGCTGGTAATCTTAAATATTTTTCCACGGTCCTGGAACAACCCCGGTTAACACAGATTGTATCCGGAGTTTACGAGCCTAAAAATACGGGAGGTGTACTGCTTACCGATCCTTTCAGCTATTTCTCCCCTTATTCCGCTAAACCGCCGGCTTCCCACGGACACGGTTTTTAGGGGTGTAAAAAGTGGAGGTGGGGGGCTCACGCGGAAAAATAAATAAAACTAAAGCCTGGCAAGGGTTTCAGGACAAACAGCGAATGGCGGTTAATCTTCCGATTTCACTGATTTTCATCGGGTGTTTATGGAAATCATATACCCGCTCACGCAAGACTCACGCATGATTTTGAGGTTTTGCATAAAGTATGCGCTAATGGTATAATAAGCCAAGACGGAGGTCATTTATGGCTGGCAGATTAACCTGGGAAGAAATTAAACAGCAATATCCCGATCAGTGGGTAATGCTTATTAATTACAAATTCAATAATAAAAAAATATTTCCGTCTGAAGGCGAAGTAGTCGCTCATGCCAGAACCAGAAAAGAATTTTCCGAATTAATGATGAAAGATCCTGCAACAGATTTTTCTGTCAGATATACAGGACAAATTTCTGATGGAAGGTCTGTGCTTTGCAAAATAAAAAGATAGAATTTTCTTTTACAAACAATCTTATTATTCTCGACGGTCAGGTATTCGGAAAATCGGGTAAGGCTGATTTATTATGCGCAATAGACACCGCATGCGGTGTTACAACCATAAACTCGGATTTTCTTTTTAAGGTAGGATATAAGGTATCAGATGGCCTGAAAATATCCAATGCCGTCTCAACATCCGGAAAAGAACAGGGCTTTTTGCTTAATGTTTCAAAATTCGTATTCGGTGGATTGGAATTTTACGAAACAGTGATTGATGCTTTATACATGCCGGAAGGTTTGGGTATTGATTGCCTTATCGGTAATGATATTTTGAGTCGGTATAAGGTTATTATTGACTATAAAAATGAGATTTTGGAATTAAACTGAAGTTTACAAGATAATTTAAGTGCAAACCCCGTAATCCTTTCTGGTATTGAGTTTCAAGGCTTAAAAGGGTAAGTACATACTAAAAAATCCCAAGCGAGATCAGAACTACAAAAAAAATCATATAGTTGCATTTTTTTGTTGACATTGGTAGTACATACTTTTATAATATTTAACATGGCGTTTATAACCAAGAAAAAGAGTAAATATAGTACTTACTATGTGATAATTGAAAATGCGCGTGTTAACGGTCAGTCCAAGGTCGTAAAGCAATGGTACCTTGGCACGATAGACAAGATAATAAAAATGGCGGAAGGCTCGGAGGAGAAAGTACAGCCCCGTGAGATTGATTGCGTGGAATACGGTTCTGTTGCTGCCCTCTGTCGCATTGCCGATGAACTTGGCTTAAGAGATATAGTAAATTCCGTTTCGGACAAGAAAAGAAAACAGGGCATGAGTACCGGTGATTATATTCTTTTGTGCGCAATAAACCGGGCGCTTGGCGCTACGTCAGAATCCAAGCTTAATGAATGGGTAGACAGTACCGGACTGCATTTATTTATGAACATGGATAAAGAGAAGATAACGTCGCAGCATGTATGGAACCATTTTGACCGGATAGACGAGGCTCAGGTTAACGGCATATATGCAGAGCTTGTCCGTAAAGCAGTAGAGATAGAAAAGATAAATCTTGATTTCCTGGTATATGATACCACGAACTATTATAATTACTGGGATGTTCTGAATCCGTCTGAACTTGCGCGAATGACAAAGTCCAAGGCTGGTAAAAATCACTTACGGCATATAGGTATGGCACTTGCCGTGGACAGGGATTACGGCATTCCCGTGTATAACCGCCTGTATCCGGCAAACAGGCACGACTCTGTTGTTTTTAACGGTTTACTGGAAGATATGTTTGCGTACATATGTTCTCTTGTCGGTGACAAGAAATCGCTTACGTTTGTTTTTGATAAAGGTAATAACTCGGATGACTCGATAAAATACCTTGATGACAGCCGTCATAATTTTATAGGCGTAAGGAGTCCTTATCACCATAAGGAGCTTTGCGACCTTGAACCGGATAAATATACGTTAACGGATATTCCCGGCACGGATTACAGTATGCCCGTGTACGAAACGAGACAGGAACTGTACGGCAGGGAGAGAAGAATAATAGTATCGTACAATGAATTAACAGCCAGGAGGCAGGAACACCGTCTTGAGAGAAATCTTGAGAAAGCCAAGTCGGAGTTATCGTTTTTTAAAAAGGCAGCCAAAACCAAAGACGGACGTTCTACGGTAGAATCCGTTCGCAGGGACGCAAAGGAAATACTGAGCCGGTATCATGTACCTGGTCTTCTTGATATTGTAATCACTGAAAATCGTCAGGGGTTTACGGTAAGTGCCAGAAAGAATTTACCCGCGATAGATGAGCAGAAGAAGCGTTTCGGCAAGCAGATAATTTTTACGAACAGGGAAAGCATATCCGCAGGTGAGATAATCAAGTATTATCTTGACCGTTACATAGTTGAACAGAGCTTCCGTATAACGAAATCTGATAACTGGGTAAAATGGGACCCTGCGTTCCACTGGACAGACGCCAAGATAAGGGTACACGCGCTTACCTGTATGATAGCCCTTTTACTTGTAAGAATAGCGTTCAAGAGGGCAAAAGAAAAGGGGTTTACGGCCGGCGCGGAAAGAATGCTTGAACTGCTCTCCGGAGTAAAGAGCGCAATGATGTTTTACCCTAAATCCTCCAAACCGGTACGGCAATTATGCTCCATATCAGAAGAACAAAAACTACTGCTGACTAATCTGAACGTCCCACTTAACCCGTAGTATGTACTGGCACCACTTTGCCCTGTAACCCAAGACAGACTTGGTTTACATAGTTTGGGCCGTGATTATCTTGTAAACTTCAGTTTAAGTATCCATTCAGCTACAAAAAGTGGAGGTGGGGGGAAGGCTTAAACCCTTTTCCGGCACTACTGCTTAAGGTTTTAAAATGATTAAATAATTTAATAAAATCAAAAAGTTATCAAAAAAGGGTCTTGTTGCCTGCTGCTACCTGTTGTTTGTAATTTAGGGGTGTTTTGAGGTGTTTTACGACAAAAGTACGACAAAATTTATTACCTATTTTATAGTTGACATAACCTAGTAAATAGGTACAATGAAAATATGCTTGAAAGTATATTTGGAAGCAAATCAGCGGAGCAGGTTTTATTATTTCTGGAAAACTATGATGAAGGCTATGCTTCGCTTATTGCCAAGACATTTAAAATATCCGTGAGCATGGTACAGAAGCAGTTGGAAAAATTTGAACAGGCGGGCTTGCTGGTCAGTACGTTAAAAGGGAAAACCAGGCTTTATCAGTTTAACCCCAAATACTATTTTACGAATGAGCTTAGAAGCCTGTTAAAACGCAGTTTAGGCGCCATGAGTAATGAAGAAAGAAATAAGTATTACACCCAAAGGACAAGGCCAAGGCGAAAAGGAAAGCCGTTATGATAACTGCTAAAACTACACTGGAAGAGCTTGCTTTTATAGTGTCAGGCGCATTACAAAAGCATGGCATTAAGGCAACATTAACGGGCGGGGGTGTGGTCTCTATCTATACCGAAAATAAGTATCAGTCTTATGATCTTGATTTTGTCAGCGAGGATCCAATAAAAAATATTGAAAAAGCACTCAAAGAAATAGGTTTTATAAAAAGTAAGAGCCGGTATTTCGAGCATAAAGAAACAAAATTCTTTGTTGAATTTATCCAGCCGCCTGTTGCTATCGGTGATACTCTCATAAAGGAATACAATAAGCTGAATAAAGACGAAAACACACTATATCTGTTAACGCCTACCCATTGCGTGATGGATCGCCTTTCGGCTTATTATCACTGGAATGATAATCAAAGCTTGGAGCAGGCGATTCTGGTCGCAAAAAGTAATAAGGTTGATTTGAAGTTGATAGAAAAATGGTCAGGGGATGAAGGGGCTGTGGAGAAGTTTAAAGTATTTAAAGGCAGGCTGGCTGACAAAAGCAAATGAATCAATCTTGTGAGGTATTAAATGGGCCAGTTTATAGGGGTATGGTCAATCTAGGGACAGCTTTTAAATTCCTACTTTATAAGTATAAGTAATAAGGAGGGATTTAGAAATAGTTCAAAATCCTTAGTTTGAGGTCACAGCCTACTGATAGCACCAAGCAGAGAATCAAACCCTATCCTCTCTTGCTCAAGCCGGACACGATCGCCCCAATGGTTCCGCCGCAACTGATCGTAGAGTGCGCTTTCCTCTTCGTTTAATCTCTCGAGATTCGCTGTTTCAGGCTGTGTCCCAACCCCCCAGAGAGGCCGATGTCCTAAAAGCGTTTGCTCATCCATAAGCAAAGATATTGCATGGGGAAAGTACTTGCGCAACTGATTGAGTATGGCAAAGCCGTGAGTGTCTATATCCCCCCAATAATATATTTTCTTTTGCTCCAACCAGTGTGCGGCAGCAAGATTATCGAAACCATATCCAGCCCCGAAAATAGCCATAGCACCTGGAACATTCGGAAAAGCCAGAAAGTTTATTTCATTCTCCGTTATGAACACTTTCGAAACCGGTAAATTAAGTGATGAGAAGGATGCCTGCGTTATAGCAATATCCTGATCCATTCCAGCCGTGGGAAGCAGGCGCATATCCGGGTCCAGCACACGGAATCGCACACGTAAGGGTTTATCCAAAAAACCATAACGGAGACAGAATCCGCCGATACCCTTGTATGCAGTTTCAACGGCCTGCTCAGG
>JAFGOL010000226.1 GCA_016926495.1 Oligoflexia bacterium | reverse complement strand
ATTCTTTTCAACCAGCGCGTAAACGGCTGAAGCCATTATATACGAATTGTTTTCAGGTATTAAAAATTTTCAAGCCTTTTCATTATCATTTTATCTTCCCCTGAACTACCTGCCCAGTTTTTTCCTGAGCCAGTCGGATAATTCATAATCCTCTATGGCAAAAGTACCTCTTGAAGCGCCCTCGTGATGTATACCACCGGCATACGGAGTATACAGGCTGTAAAGACCTTTTTGTTTTAACCTTCTGCATAAATCGACGTCACTATAGGCGATCGGGTAAAAGACTTCGTCGAAACCGCCGACGCTTTCAAAGACTTCCCGTTTCATCATGGCGCAGGCAGTCGTTACTGCGTCAACGGGCCTTATAACGTTTTCAAAACCCTTAAGATGCATGGTAAGCCCTGTGTGCCTGTTGTTTCTTACAAGTGAAAAATAAGGGCTTATACTATCGCCTATGTTGCCAATACCCGAATGCTGGTATATGCCGCCTCCGGGATAAAATAACGAGCAACCTACTATACCTATACGAGGCTGATACACCCAACAGGCCATTTCGTACAGGGCGTCCTTTTCAAGCTCAACATCATTATTAAGAAACAGTACCAATTCGCATCCGGCAGCCTTTTTACCCTGTCTTGCCGCCATATTGTTAAACCTTGAATAATTATACGGTTCCGGAATAAAAAGAACTTCAGTTCCTAACTGTTCAAGTTCCGCCGCAATGCTTTTATCCGTACTATTGTTATCAACCGCTGTGATGACTGTCTTAACATTTTGCTGGGCCAAGACGGTCTTAACGCATTTTAACGTCAGGTCTTTGTTGTCTTTAAAAGGAATTATAACCTGTATTCCCGGTACAACATCTATTGAGGGCTTGATCCTGTAAACGGTTGAGGCGGATTCATCTTCAGCGGTCCACTTTAAATTCATGGAAGCCGCATAGTCTGTAAGCGCCCTTATACCGGCTGAACTGGCATAATCCTTGGTGTTAATACAGGATGCCGTGCTTTGCCCGTGAGCGCGCCACGCGTACAAAAAGAACGGACAATTCTGAAATACCGCTTTTGCGGCATTAAGCCTGAGAACAAGATCATAGTCCTGTGCCCCGTCGCATTCACTCCTTAATTTACCCACTTTTAAAAAAAGTTTTTTAGGCACCATTAGGCAATGGCATATGTAATTAACAAAAACATACGGAAACGGCGGAACATCCGGCTTCCACAAAAAGGAATTGAGTTTTTCTTCGCCCCTGGCGTCAATTTTAAATTCATTGCAATATAAGACCGTATTGGTCCTGTCTTCAACGGCAAGCAGGGTTTCGGCATAACGCAAAAGAAGATCAGGCCTTATCCAGTCGTCGTGGTCCATTAACACAATGTAATTGTTAGCGGCTTCATCCGCTATAATATTGGTGGTGTTTGAAATACCACCGCCTGATCCTTCCCGGTCTATTTTGACAACCCTTAAAAACTCCTTATTGTCAGTGAACCCGGCCTTAAGATCCTCAATAACGGACATTACTCCCGGGGGCTGAGGACCGTCAAGGCCCAGGATAACTTCAAAATTGTCATAACACTGCGAGCAGGCGGATTTAAGCGCTTTTTTAAAAAAAACAGGATCAGGCTGATATACGGGCATTAAAATTGAAAAATTGATTTCGCTGCCGTATTTTTCGGAAAATATCATGCGTGTAGTCTGAAGCCTTTTCTCAAGGTCTCCCAGCCATTCAAGCCGGGTTATATCCCCTAGGTGGTACCTGCCCCAAAAAACCTGCTCCCAAAAAGTAATAACGGATTCCACAATAGTACTGTAGATCATTTTAAGAAATGACCTGAGCTGTTTACGTCTTACCGACTGAAAAAACAGTTTGATCGTAAACACTTTAATGACTAAAAAGCGCTTTAAACCTTTTAAAATAAACATGAATAATCTCAACGAAGTATTAAATATTCTTTTTACTAAAGTCACAACCTGACAACTTTGGAATTATTTTCCTTAATAAAGTTCCTTGTGTCGTATATAAGCCTGGAATATTCCATTATTTCCGCCCTGTTAAACGCATCGTGGTCCGTTGTGATAACTACAATATCAACGCTGCTGAGCAAGTCCCTGTCCATTTTCGTGGTTTTGTATATTTTATCGCCGTCATGGTTTTTGAATTCTTCAACATGGGGATCGGCAAATACAAGGCTGGCGCCCTGCTTTTCAAGAATGTCTATGATTCTCAATACGGGAGATTCCCTGTAGTCGTCAATATTCCTTTTATAAGCAATACCGGCTATCAGTATTTTTGAGCCTGATATACATTTTTTATTCCGGTTGAGTATCCTGCTTATTTTTTCAGCCACGTATTCGGGCATTACCTGGTTTATGTGCCCGCAGGCTTCTATAAGGGAGGAGTTGAAATTATATTCCTTTGCCTTCCATGTAAGGTAAAAGGGATCAATGGGTATGCAGTGACCGCCGACTCCGGGGCCAGGATAAAACGGCATAAATCCGTACGGCTTTGTTTTTGCCGCTTCTATAACTTCCCAGATGTTTATGTTCATCCTGTCGCACAGCATGGCAAGCTCATTTACAAGCCCTATGTTTGTCAGCCTGAAAATGTTTTCAAGCAGTTTTTCCATCTCTGCTATTCTTGGTGATGAAACGGTATGGACACCGCCTGTTAATATTGATCCGTAAAACAACTCGCCCATTTCATTACACGAGTGTGTGCAACCGCCGACAACCTTGGGAGTATTATGTGTTTTATATTTTTCGTTGCCCGGGTCAACGCGCTCAGGCGAAAAAGCTATAAATAAATCCTCTCCAAGCCTTGAGCCGTCATTTTCAAGTATGGGCTTTAAAATTTCTTCGGTAGTTCCGGGATATGTTGTTGATTCAAGTATAATAAATGAAGGTTTCTTGCGGTACTTAACTATTTCGTCCGCGGAGTTTTTTATATAAGTAACGTCAGGCTGCATGTACTTGTCAAGCGGAGTGGGCACGCAGATAATAACAACATCACACCGGTTTATTTTTGAATAATCGGTTGTTGCGGAGAGCTTTTTGTCCTTTACTGTTTTTGCCAGTTCTTCTCCCACTACATCGCCGATATAGTTTTGGCCTTTATTAACCATATCAACTTTTGACTTTTGCACGTCAAAGCCCAGTACCGTAAAACCGGCTTTCGCGGTCTGCACGGCAAGCGGAAGCCCCACGTATCCCAGGCCTATTACGCCTATTTGGGCGTCTTTGCTTTTAATCCTTTCTATGATCTTACTTTTGTGCATAAAGTTTACCCTCTGGCTATTTCAGTATAAACTATTAAAATAATTCCTGACCCAATCATATACATAGCGCGCCGTTTTAAGTACAGATAAAAATTCCTTTTTGGATATTTTATAGTTGTCGCAGGGATATCTTGTTTCAACGGAATACGTTGTTAATCTTGCGCTTTCAACAACTTCTGCCGGTAATTTAATACCTGTTTTTAAAACTTGTTCAATAACAAAACCAATTGAGTGTGTTTTAGAAATTTTAACTCCTTTATAGATTAAAAGAGATTTTAGTGATTTTTCCACACATTGCTGTAATTCAAAACACAAATCCTCATATCGGATATCTCTTGGCTTGGACTTTGAAAAAGCTGAAGCTATTTGCAAATTACTTTTTGCAATAGAAAGCCACTCAATAGCTTCATTTATTTTGCTCATAAACAACCTTACCGCTATTTAATGCTTCTTTAACAACAGACGCAGAACGCCTTATTTCCCTTCTCAAACTTAATGTTGATTTGACTAATAGATCTACAGGAACACCAACACCTATTAAATTTACATAAATTTTCTGCGCAAGCAGCCTTTCATCCTTTTCTTTAATATTCCTTTTTAAGATCAACAAATCATAATCACTATCAGGACTTATAATATCCGTTTTATGGCTTCTGGAGCCAAATAAAATAATTTTATAGGGAGATATTGTTTCAACTACTATATTTACTATTTTTTCGAGTTTTTTATCCTTTAATTTATTTTTTTTCATAGAGTCTTCCCTCTTTCAAAGTATACCCGCTTTTACATGTTTTGCATGCAAGGTTTTCACCCAGTTTTTCGCCGCAGGCGCAGATCCAGGCGTGAAATTTTGCCGGTACCCCCACGTACAGGGCGTAATCCGGTACATCTTTAGTTACTACGGAACCCGCGCCAATGAAAGCGTATTTTCCTATAGTTACGCCGCATACGATGGTTGCGTTTGCTCCTATGGAGGCACCTTTTTTTACACGGGTCTCCTTATACTCGCTTTTCCTGCTTACATGCGACCTCGGATTTACAACGTTGGTAAAAACCATTGAGGGGCCGCAAAATACATCATCTTCAATAATCACCCTGTCGTATATGGAAACATTGTTTTGTACTTTAATGTTGTTGCCAAGTACTGCCTTGCCGCCCACGTTCACGTTCTGGCCCAAAACACACTTTTCGCCGATTTTTGCGCCGCTCATAACGTGGCTGAAGTGCCATACCGAGGTATCCCCGCCTATTACAGCGCCCTCGTCCACGTACGCGGATTCGTGCTTTTTGTAAGTACCGCCCGCGCAATCTACAGTAATAACTTCGCTT
>JAFGOL010000036.1 GCA_016926495.1 Oligoflexia bacterium | reverse complement strand
TGTCAAAGCAAGGAGTTACGGCGTTGACAAGTACGGCGTTATTGTAGCTGTTATGGGCGGTAAAGAGACCACGTTCGACAAGCTTACTGAAAGCGATATTACGAACGCCATAATCAAGCTTTCCAGAAAGGAAAAAAAGATGATCTACTTTCTGACAGGTCACGGGGAAAGGGATATTGAATCAGAACAACCGGAAGGCTACCTTTCGGCCAAAAAGGCGCTGGATGGCCAGAGTTATGACATAGGCACGTTAAACCTGATGTCAGCGGGAGCGGTCCCGAACGACTCGGCCCTGCTTATTATCGCGGGGCCCAAAAAGGCCTTTTTCAAAAAAGAGGCTGAACTTGTGGAAAAATATATTAAATCCGGCGGGGCAGTGTACATACTTTCAGACCCGGGAGACGGCAAGTCCGGCGTAACGGCAAAGAATAACGTGGCCATGATACTGGACGGTTTCGGTGTACGCTTAAGGGATGATATTATAGTTGATCCCATTTCAAGGCTTTTTGGCGTAGGTGAAGCAATGCCGGTGGTACAGACTTACGACAGCGCGCACGACATTACGTCCGAATTTAATGAAACCACGTTTTTCCCGTTTGCCCAGTCTGTTGATCTTTCCGGCGTTAACAGGGACAAGTACGTGGTTACCGAGCTTTGCAAGACCACTCCTTCAAGCTGGGGGGAAATGGAGTCAAAATCCGGGACCATCAGCTTTAACAAGGACAGGGACATTAAAGGTCCCCTTGTAGTTGCCGCTGTAATAAGCGCCGTGGAAGAATCAAACTCCATGCAGCTTGTGGTATATGGCAATTCAGGTTTTGTGAGTAACCAGTTTATTAACCACGCGGGCAACCTTGATCTTTTCATGAACACCGTGTCGTTTCTGGCACAGGATGACGACCTGATATCCATACGCCCCAGAAAGAGCGCGGCGGGCACCTTTGAACTGCCCGGGGGTAACCTGGTACCCATATTGTCCGTGTATCTTTTGCCGTTTCTGATCCTCGTAACAGGCATCATTTTCTGGTTCAGGAGGAGGAAGTATTAGATGAAGCGTTTTAAAAGCTCCTTAATTCTTCTCGGCGTATTCCTGCTTGTTTTCATTTACGTTTATTTTGTGGAATACAGGCTGGGCGAAAAGAAAAAGATCGAAAAGGAAAATTCCGAAAAAATATACAACACTGAAACCGAAGAAATAAAAAAGATTGGCATTAAGCGCGGAAACGACAGGAAGTGGTCTCTGATCATTGAACAAAACAAGGATAAGAAATGGTTTATAGTTGAGCCTGTAAGCAAAAGCGCGGACGTGGCGGCTGTAAATAACATGCTGAGCAGCCTCAATACAAAGGCCAGTATAATAGTTGAAAACGAGAAAGAGCCGGACCTTGCTCCTTACGGCCTTTCCGGACCGGAGATAACGGCGGTCTTTTATTATGAAGACGGAAAGGAAGTCACGCTGCTTATAGGTGACAAAACTCCGGTCGGCGATGACAGGTATGTTTATATAAAAGATTCCGGCAGGGTCCTTGCCGCGGCGCGGACGCTTTACGACAATTTCGACAAGGATGAAAAAACGGCAAGGAGCAAACTGGTGTACGAGCTTAATAAGGACGACGTTACAAAAATAAGGATAAAAAGGAAGAAAGAAACAGTGGCCCTGGAAAGGGGTAAAACACAGTATGAATGGTTCCTTACAAGCCCGGTTAAGGCAAAAGCCAACAGGCATATCGCAGAAAGGTTTATTGATGTTTTCGCGAGCCTTAAGGTTTCCGGCTTTACAATGAACAACAACTGGAAAAAATTCGGACTTGATAAACCCGATCTTTCTGTTGAAATTTTTATGAAAGGGAAAAAACCGGTGCAGAGGTTTTACTTAAAAGGGGAGTATCTCGGCATTGAGGGTGAGCGGGAGGTTTTTACCGTGTACAGGAATGCCTTCGCCGATATTGAAAAGAAAAAGGTGGAAGATATCAGGGAAAAACCCAAAACGAAAGCGCCCGAGAAGGCCGGGGACGCGAAATGAGAAAGTTTTACAGCATGCTTATTGAAGGCAAGGTTTTTGTTTCGTTCGCCCTCTGCTATCTTGTCGCTTTTACCTTTGAAGGTCTAAGGAAGATAGTGATGGTCAGCTTCGGTTCCGGGGACATGTTTTATTATATCTACAGGTATCTTATGCAGGATGCGGATTTGTCAGGGGTGTTTTCGTCGCTGGTATCTTTTTTTATGCTTGGCTCCATGGCATCCGCGTTTTTATTGCCGCTTGTCTTTGTTTTTTTCATTTTTTGTTACGCAACTGTTGTGCAGGCGGTTTTACATCTTTTGTCCTTTGGCTTTCCTGCAAGATTCAGTTATACTTTATCAATAATGTTTTCAACGGCAGCTCTTTTTTATTTCATTAAGATCATTCCCTTTGCAGGAGGGTTTATTTTCAGCGCGGTTTTTGTTTATAAAACAGCGAAAGAGCTTGCGAGGATCAACAATTTTTCAACATTCAAGGGAGTGCTTGTTTTATGTGTTCCTTTCGGATTTTTGTTTGCAGCCCTGTTTTTGTCGGTTTTCGTTTTTGGGCTTTTTGGTGCGCTGTCCTTTGTATGACACCGGCCGCGGCCCGGGCCGGTGAATCATATCCAAAGATAAGCAGCGTTACCGGGCAGGCGTTTATTGTCGTCAACAAGGACGTTAGGGCTTCCGTTACCATGGAAACCAGCCTGAGTTCGGGTTCTGTCGTAGAGGTTACCGAGGGATCTTCATTAAGCTTTCTTACGGACAAAAGCACGGGTATTTCCACCGAACATTCCGTGTTTGTTATCAGGGACCTTTCTGTTAGCAGCAAAAGCGTGATCTATCCCGAGTACGGACGGTTTATAATATCAAAGCAGGAACACGATACGGGTTATCTTAAGGGGACCAAGGTACAGTTCAAGATCGGCGAGATATTTGTAACCGTGTCCAAGGGCTGTATTGCCATAGACGCTAACGCGGAAGGCGTAAGGATGCTTTCGCTTGAGCCATCGGCGAGCGTTATGCATAAGAATGATGCCGGGAAGTTTACAAGGTACGAACTTAATGACCTGTCCTGGATTCACCTGCTGAAAGCCGAAGACGGGTCCGTGAGTTCGGAAACAGGGGACATCAGTTCGAATTCCGAAATAGAGGACCTGCTTAAAAAATGGCAATTCAAGGGCGAGCAGATTGCTTTTATGAATACCTGTTATTCAGCCATTTCAAAATTCGAGAAAGAGAAGGAAAAGGAAAGCGGCATGGCGCAGGTTGCCGGGGATACGCAGGTCAGCTACGCAAAAAATAAATTCCGCAAGGCTTCCCCTGAGCCTGTTTCCGGGAGCCTGCCCGAAGGGACTGTTGTAAAGCCCGTGGAAAGCAGCGGGACCGACCCGGATTACAGCTACATTTGCGTTATAAACAAAACGGAACTCATGTTCAGCCACTGGGAACTTATAAACAGGGACAACAGGCCCGAGGTATCTATAATAAACGCTGACGCCAGATGCAGGGAAATGGACCCGCAGGCGCAATCCGGCAAGGCAGTATCGCAGGCCGGCGACTATTGCCTGCGTTTTGCCGGTTCCATATGCTCGCAGTATTTTCATATACCGGAAAAATCCGCCGTCTTTATGGATATAGGCGGGGTCAGGACCGCGGATGTCAAAAACATAGAGATAAAAAATGCGTTACAGGGCAGGGACGTTTTTTACAGGACCACGGACAGGATAGCGTTGGTACCCGGCGACTATATGATAAAAATGGGAAAAAAGATAATAGACCCCGACACGAACAACACTGCGGTAATGTACAAGGAATTTAACGTAAAAGTGTATCCTGGCATCGTAAAGAGCGTTTTTTACAATGACTGATAACGGGCGGGTGAAGTGATCAAGCCTCTTATATTGATAGTGGACGACGACGAAATTATCAGAAGCTCCGTTATACATATCCTGGGCGAAAAATACGATTTTATCGAAGCCGATGATTTCGAATCAGGGATAAGGGCTTATTCAGGGAATGATATTTCGCTCAGCATACTGGATATTGAATTTGAAAAATCCAAAAACGGCATAGATCTCCTTAAAGAGATCAAAAAGGCGGATTCGCAGGCCCATGTAATAATGCTGTCCTCCTTTACCGATATCGGAAGGGCCATAACATCCATGAAAAACGGGGCCTCGGACTATATTCCCAAAACCAGCGAGAGCATAGAACAGGAACTCGGGTTCAGGATTGAACAGATACTTGAAAGGGACATGGAAAGCCGCGCGTTACGCAGTTCGGCGAATTTTCAGTGTGAAAACAACATGCTTGTTTTCGGCAGTGACAAGCTGAAAACAATTTTTGAAGAAATAAAGTCCGTGGGCAATATCAGGATATTGATAGAAGGCGAAACAGGAACCGGCAAAACGCCGGTCGCCATATACGCGAATTCCGTTCTTTCGGAAAAGGGCAAAAGGCCCTTTGTTTCCATAAACTGCGCAGGCCTTACAAAAGAAAGGTTTCAGGACCAGATGTTCGGACATAAAAAAGGGGCGTACACGGGCTCCGTTAACGATATTCCGGGGCTGGTCGAGCTCGCAAAGGGAGGTGATCTCTTTCTTGACGAGATAGGGGATCTCGCACCCGACTGCCAGGCCGAACTCCTTACCTTTCTGGACAACGGTGAATTCAGAAGGCTGGGAGACCCTGTGACAAGGAGATCGGATTGCAGGATCATTGCGGCTACCAATGTTAATCTAAAGGAAAGGGTACAGGAAGGAAGGTTCAGAAAGGATCTCTATTCAAGGCTGCAGCAGTGCAGGATATATATTCCTCCCCTCAGGGAAAGGAAAGAGGACATCAGGCCTGTTATGGAGCACTATATAAGGTTTTATTGCGGATATCCCAAGCCTTACAGGGAAGGGATATACGATCTTTACCACGGGTTCGACTGGGAGGAAGGCAACGTAAGGGAACTCAGGGACGCCGTGCATTACATGTGCCAGAAAGCCAGAAATTCCGACGTTATTGAGCTTGAACACGTGAACAGCAACTATTCTCCGGGGTACGCTTCGGAAAAATCCGTTAACGAGGCCGTCAGCGACGGTCAGATAGTACTTAAAGACCTCGGCGACAGGGTACGGGAAAACGGTTTTGAAAACTATATGTCGCTGGTAGAAAGGGAAGTATTGCTTAAGCTCTGCGCGGACCAGAAAAGCAGCCGCTCCCTCGCGGGAAGCATAAACATCTCTTCCGCGACGCTGCACAGGAAGCTCAGGAAGCACAACATACGTATTCTAAAAATCTGAAGAGGATTTGATTGCGAGAGAAAGCTGCGAATCCAGTTCGCTGATCTCGCGGTCTTTTTCCCTTATAAGCGCGGACAGCTTGTCCTTTTCCATTCTGGCTGCCAGAAGTTCCTGTTTCAAAAGGTCGAGCTGCTTTATGAGCTTTTTGCTCTTTGCCTTTTCAACTCCTATTTCCCTGTAGAGTCCGTCCATCTGCTGTTCGAGCTTTGATTTTATTTCCTTGAGTTCCTGGTCCGTGGTGGGTTCCTTTCTCTGGCGCATGAGTATCTTGATCTCTTCCCCTATCACGTCCGCCACCTCTTCGGCTTTTTTCATTCTCAGGTTGGCCTCGTGGAATTTTTTTGCAAGTTCAGTGACCTTGTCCTTGAGCATCTTGTTCTGTTCCTCAAGTTTTTTAATTATCTGGGCAGGCGACTGGTTTTCATAGTCAATATCCGGCAGCGTTATCTGGAGGTCAACGTCAAGCTCTTCCCTTGCCTCCTCCTTTTTCTTTATGTCTACAACGACTATATTATCGTGCGTTTCGCTGAGATAGCTTTCAAAATCATCCTTGATTTCTCCCTTGCTCATGTCCGGAAGCGAGGCGGTCTCTTCCTGTTTTGTTTCTTCTTTTGACGGTTTGTTGTAATGGGTATAATCGCCGGGCAGGGAAAAGGATTTGCCCAAATCATGCTCTGCCCTTAAGTAAAAGGCAAAGTAGTATTCCATTGTGTGCTCCTTAAGCAGAAGCACGGACTCGTCCGCCTCCCTGAACGCGTTCAAAACGGACTCCTTCAACGGCTCCATATCGGGAGGTGTTTCGGTGTACATGGACTGGTAAAATTCAGAAGGAAAACGCGGATTGGGGATATGTTTTATGTTCAGGATAAAGCCCAGCCTGTTCTTTTCAAGTGCGTATATGAGTTCCATTTCCTTGTTCATTGCCGATACGGCGTTTACAATCGGCGTTAAAACGGTCAAAAGCGTTTCGGGCGATATTTTCCTTATTTGCGAAATAAAAGACGATATTTTTGAGATAATCGGATACAGGGCCTGAATATTTCCGACCCTGGCCTTAAGCACTTTTGCGTTTTTGGACACTATCATGTTTAAAAGAGGCGCCGTATTTTGCCTGAACATCAGGTTAAGCATGCGCGCAAAGCCTGTTTTGTCCTGGGTGAGGTTAAAGGATAGCAGCCCGTTGAGGTTGAGTTTGACCGCTTCGTTTATATAGTTGTTAAAATCTCCGTCATAAACACCGATGATACGTTCCTGTTTGCAAAGCTCCCTGCACTCCTTTAATGCCTGTTCATACTGGCCCTCCATCAGGGATACTATCACGCTGTTTTCGTATGACGCGGCCTGCGCAAGCTCCTTTGGAGACGCATAAACGCTAACCTCATAGAAATCCTTGAGGAAATCGGCAAACCCCTGAAGGCTGGATTCGCCCGCACCTAATAGAAGAATCTCTCTTTTAGTTTTTTGATTCATATTGTATAGTAATAATCAACCTTTAATGGGATTTGTGCCAATGAAAACTATTATACATGAAAAGATCTTAATTGCAGCTTTATTTGTGGCGGTCGCATCATGCTCGACTTTCGGGAACATAACAATGACTTATGATACGTCTCAGGAGAGGGTCTGGCAGGCGATAAATGTTACAATTGAAGGGATGTACGGAGGCATAGAATCCACAAAAAGTGATCCTCCCACTGTAATTTCCCTTATCAAGCTCAAGGACAAGGAATTCGGACTGGATAAAAGATCTTCACAGGCTATAGTAACGCTGACGGGTTTTAAAAGGCCCTTTGTCGTTGATATTGAGGTAAGGATATATGCCGAGGGCAAGGCATCAGAGGAATACGAAGTTGACAGGGATACAGCCACTTTGATCCATACCAGGGTCAGGGAATATATTATCGATCAGGAGGATAATTTCAGCTTCAAGGAGGATTTTGCGCCCTATTGAGGGAGCTCTTCGTACACGATAAAATTCCTGTTATCTGTTTTTCAGTTGCCGGTTAAAGAAAAAGGGATATTTAACTCTCTATTTTTCTTAAAATAAAATCTTTTGCTTTCAAAGCCGTATCATAAGCCTGCCTGGCTTCATCCAGGCCAGGTTCGTACCAGTCGTCAGGGTAACGGATTTCAACAGCGTAGTCTGTCAGCTTGTCCGCTTCTTCCAGATTTTTTTAAATTCGGGATCGATTTTTGAACATAAATTAATCAAAACCATAAGGTTGTGCGTGTTGGGGAATTCCGCCTGATGTTTTACAAGAAAGGCTTTTAATAATTTTTCAACCGCCTGCTGGGCATGAAAACAAACTGATTCAGTGACGATACTTTCAGCATCCAGTACCTGTTTTGAAGTAATCAAATCCTTTTCGGCTAATTTTATCCATTGCCGGACGAGTTCGCCGATACTATTTACCATAAACGACTACTCCGTATTTGTTGGCTGAGTATACAACAGTGCCCACAATGTTTTTTAGTATTTGAAATTCCTGATTGGTTTTTACAATAACATCAACAGGGATTAATAAATCCTTTAAAAGCTTTCTTACCGAACGGTTTCTTTCCCGCTGGGGCAACTTGTCGTCCTTTATTATCAGTAAATCTATGTCGCTGTAATTATTTGAGGTTCCGCTTGCCTGAGAGCCGAATAATATAATCTTATCCGGATCATAGCCTGTTGCTATTAACTTAATTACCTCTTTAATTTGCGTTTTTGTAATCATCGAATGGGATTATAATTTGCTTTGAAAGTTTTGCCAAGTAATGATTTTACGCCCTATTGAGGAAGCTCTTCGTACACGACGAAATTCCTGTTATCAGTCGCGTAACGCGAAAGGTAAAATTTGACGCTGCCTTTTTGTGTTTCAAGCACCGTGAACCTGTTTCTTGAAACCTTTTCCCTTGGAATGACGAATACATTTTTTTGCAC
>JAFGOL010000225.1 GCA_016926495.1 Oligoflexia bacterium | reverse complement strand
TTCCGGTAAAAAGCGGGGTCCGAAAGCCCTATGGCGTTCTCTGACGCCATCCTGACTGCCTTTTGCAGTGTTTCGGCAAAGTTCCTTCCTATCGACATAACCTCGCCCACTGACTTCATTGAAGACCCCAGTTTTCTGGACGCTCCGCTGAATTTTTTAAGGTCCCACCTTGGTATCTTGACAACCACGTAATCCATTGCAGGCTCGAAAAAAGCCCTTGTACTGCCAGTAACAGGGTTATCAAGCTCAAGGAGTTCATGTCCCAGTACCAGTTTGGCCGCTATATACGCAATGGGATATCCCGTGGCCTTGCTCGCCAGGGCGCTGGACCTTGACAACCTGGCGTTTACCTCGATCACATAATAGCGGTTTGAATAGGGATCGAGCGCAAACTGCGCGTTACATTCACCCACTATTTCCAGCTTGTTTACTATATCAATGGAGGCGTTCCTGAGTATCTGGTACTCGTTGTCATTCAGGGTCTGGCTTGGAGCTATCACTATGGAATCCCCGGTGTGAACACCCAGAGGATCAATATTTTCCATGTTACAGATTGTAATTACATTACCGGACTTATCCCTCATTACCTCGTATTCAACTTCCTTCCAGCCTTCAAGGGACTTTTCAAGCAGTACCTGCGGACTGAAATTAAGGGCTTTACTGACTATTTTTTCAAGGTATTCCTCGTTATAGGCAAAACCGCTTCCCAGACCGCCCAACGCGTATGCGGCCCTTATTATAAGAGGATAACCGATTTCCTTTGCCACCCTCTTTGCCTCTTTAAGGCTCGTAACAGCCGCGCTCGGAGGAATCGGAACATTGATGGAATTCATTGTTCTGGCAAAAAGCTCCCTGTCCTCGGTAAGCCTTAGGGAATTAAGACTGGTACCCAGATTTCTGACATTATATTTTTCAAGGACACCCTTTTCATCAAGTTGAAGCACGCAGTTAAGCCCGGTCTGGCCTCCAAAGCCCGCTATAATACCGTCCGGCCTTTCAGCGTCTATTACTTTTTCAACCCAGTGCGCGTTTACCGGGTAAAGGTATGTTTTTTTCGCCGGCAGCGTGCTGGTCTGTATTGTAGCTATATTGGGATTTATAAGTACAGCGTCAATGCCCTCTTCCTGTAACGCCTTAAGCGCCTGTGAGCCTGAATAATCAAACTCCCCGGCCTGGCCTATTGACAGGGCACCCGAACCCAGTACCAAAACTTTTTTAAGCTCCTGCACTATATACTCCCTATAAATTCCGAAAATATCCACTGGGTATCACAGGGACCTCCGGCGGCCTCGGGATGAAACTGCACGCCCCTGAAGGGTTTTTCCACGTGGCGTATGCCTTCTATACTTTCGTCATTGGCGTTTATAAACCACGGTGTCCAGTCTTCCGGGAGGGACTCCTTTGTGACAACATAACCGTGATTCTGGCTGGTCATATACCCTTTTTTTGAACCGAAAAGATAAACAGGCTGGTTATGGCCCCTGTGTCCGTGTACCAGCCGCTTGGTGGAAGCGCCTGCCGAAAGGGCAAGTATCTGGTTACCCATGCAAATACCGAGCAAGGGTTTACCGTCCTTCAATATACCCGCGACACGCCTGAAAAGGTCCCCGGTATTCTGTGGATCGCCGGGCCCGTTGCTGATCACCCACGCGTCACAGTCAATCTTTGTAAAATCATAATCCCACGGAACAAGCTCTATCTCGTTTTCAAACCGCAGAAGATTTCTCATTATGTTCCACTTGAAACCGCAATCTATAAGCGCGATGCGCTTTTTTCCCTTACCGAATATTTTCCGTTCCCTTGTTGAAACGCAGGAGATGACTTCGTACAATGACGGATCAAAAAATTCCCTGTGATCATGATCGGCAAATTTTTCGTGAAGCATTCTTTGCCCTTCGGGTTTATCCGGGGTAAGGATGGCAAGCAGTTTTTCTGAATCCCTTATTTTATGAATAAGCTCCCTTGTATCCACACCGACAAGGCATGGAACTCCCTGTGACTTAAGCCACTTGTCAAGGGTAGTTTCCTTTTTCCAGTGATAGGCATCTTCGCTGCCTCTGGTAATAATTATGGCTGAAGCGTGAATTCTGGGGCTCTCAAAACCGTCGTCACTGTTGACGTTTCCTTCCTTCCCGATCAAGGGAACCCCGTAATTGCCTATAAGGGGATAGGAAAAAGTAAGGATTTGTCCGAAAAACGAGGGGTCCGTGATTGCCTCATTATAGCCGACCATGCCCGTTGTAAAAACAAGTTCCCCGGAACTTATAAGCGGAGCGCCGATAAGTTCCCCTTCGAGCCATGAACCGTTGGATAAGGTAAGAACCGCTTTTCGATGCATTATACCAACCCCTTTAACCTCCCGTGACTTTTACCATAATCAAGAATCTTTTCAATCAGGTTTTTTAATTATTTTAAAAATTTGCTGCTGTTTCTTGTAAGCTCGTCTATCACGGCCTTCTGGAGCCTTGTGTAAAAAGGCTGGGAATTATAATGCAGCACGACATCAAGTGTATAGGGTTTGAAACCCTTCACAATCCGGACAGGAAGGTTCCTGTCAACCAGGTGCCTGGACATTACCGACCTGCCTATGCCGTTTACAACACCGTCAATAATACCGTAACAGTCGGACATATATGACCTTTTGTATTTCACGGGTTTTTTCTGGAAACGCATAAAATTTTCAGTGGCCATATCATCAGGATTATTATCAAGATATATATCATCCCTGGAGGTGGTTTTTTTACTGCTTATTACCACGTACTCTTCGGTGCCCAGTACTTTTTTTTCTATGCTGCTTTTTTCCATGGCGTAATCCATTACGATAAAATCCACTTCGGCCCTTTGCAGAAGACCCGGAAGCTCCACCATGCTTCCGCAAATAAAGTGACATTGTATTTTGGGGTTGGCAAAAAGCAGGTTGGACATGGACGGTATTATCACCGAGCGCAACACTGACGAGTAAGCGGCAATCCTGACTATACCTGCCAGTTCGTCCTTGGTTTCCCTGACCAGGTCATGAAGGGCTTCCTCCTCAAGCGCGTCCCTTATCTGCGCGTACTTTAAAAGCCTCTCTCCCGACTCGGTAAGTATGATACCCGAAGGGTTCCTTATAAACAGGGTCAGCCCCAAATCATCCTCAAGGTTTTTTATTCTCTGCGACAACGCAGACTGCGTAACATGAAGCTGTTTTGCCGCCCGTGAAAAGCTCAGGGTTTTCGCGACCGAAATAAAAGCGTCAAGATATATGGACGAAATACTCATTACAGGTATATTAATTATACTAATAATACTATTAAATCAATCAATTTTACTTATATGTAGCTTTTACCTAGTATACAAAGCGGCTTATATAGTATAGATAGCTCTTGTAACCGGGTTAATAAGGAGATTTTAAATGGAAATGAAAAAAGTTGTTTTAGCATACAGCGGCGGACTTGATACCTCGGTAATCCTTAAATGGCTTTTGGAAAAGGGATACGATGTCATCGCGTACATTGCCGATGTTGGACAAAAAGAGGACTTTGAGGCCGTGCAGCAGAAAGCGTATAAAATAGGCGCAAAAAAGGTATACATAGAAAACCTTAAAAAGGAATTCGTTACTGACTATATTTTTCCCGTTTTCAAGGGCAACGCGATCTACGAGGGAAAATACCTGCTCGGCACAGCAATAGCGCGACCCATAATAGCAAAAAGACAGATAGAAATAGCCGCCATGGAAAACGCGGAATACGTCGCGCACGGCGCGACCGGAAAGGGCAACGACCAGGTACGGTTCGAGCTTTCGTATTACGCCCTGAATCCCAAAATAAAAGTTATAGCGCCATGGAAGACGGAGGAATTTTTAAACCGGTTCAAGGGCAGAACGGACCTTATAGAGTACGCGAAAAAACACAATATAGAGGTTAAATCAACGGTTAAGAAATCTTACAGCGAAGATGACAATCTGCTCCACATAAGCCATGAGGCGGGAGAGCTTGAGGATCCCAAACACGAAGCAATTGAGAGCGTATACTGTAAAACAGTATCGCCCGAAAATGCCCCGGATAAACCGGCCAGGATCTCGATTACTTTTAAAGACGGTGTCCCTGTCAAGGTGGTTAACACTGACGACGGCACATCCAAAACCGATCCCCTGGAATTGTTTGAATACCTTAACAAGCTCGGCAGCGAAAACGGCATAGGCAGAATAGACATAGTTGAAAACCGTTTTGTGGGAATTAAGTCCAGAGGCGTATACGAAACCCCGGCAGGGACCATAATTCACATAGCTCACAAGGACATAGAGGGTATGGCAATGGACAGGGAAGTAATGAGGCTCAGGGACATGTTTTCGGCGAAACTCGCGGAACTTGTTTATAACGGGTTCTGGTTCAGCCCTGAAATGGACTTTATCATGTCCGCGATCAATAAAAGCCAGGAGTACGTTGACGGCACAGTATACATGAAGCTATACAAGGGCAATGCTTACGTAACGGGCAGGGAAAGTTCAAGCTCGCTGTACGACAAGGATCTTTCCAGCATGGAAATTGAAGGCGGATTTGACCAGAAGGATTCCGCGGGATTTATAAAAATACACGCAATAAGGCTGATGGCGCATAACGCGATCATCAGCAAAAAAAACCGGTAGGTAATAATGAAGCTCTGGGACAAAGGCGTTGAACTTGACAAATTAATCGAAGACTACACGGTGGGTTCGGACTATATCATAGACGACAAACTGGTCAAATACGATTGTATTGCTTCAAAAGCGCACGCCAAAATGCTTAATGAAACAGGAATACTTGATCAGGACGAGCTTAACAGCCTTGTGGCCGAACTCGACAACATAATCCTGCTTCACTCCAGGGGGTTATTTCACATTAACAAAAGCGATGAAGACTGCCACACGGCTATCGAAAACCATCTGGTGGAAAAGCTCGGGGAAACCGGAAAAAAAATACACACCGCGAGATCCAGAAACGACCAGGTACTTACCGCGATACGGCTGTACGAAAAAGACGAACTTTCAGAGTTGAAAGAGCTGTCGGGTACTTTTATAAAAGCCCTTGAGTCCGTTATTAATAAATACGGAAATATTGATCTTCCGGGCTACACGCACATGCAAAGGGCAATGCCTTCCGGCGTATCACTGCTTATGGGAGCATTTGTTGAATCGGCCAGGGACAACATTCTGCTGATCGATTCAGTGTTTGATCTAATCGACCAGTCGCCGCTGGGCACCGCCGCAGGCTTCGGCGTGCCTGTACTTAACATAGATCGGGAAATGACGGCGGACCTTATGGGCTTTGACAGGGTGCAGGCAAATCCCCTTTACGCACAGCTCAGCAGGGGAAAATTTGAAGCAACGGTGGTTCACCTCTGCTCACAGATCATGTACGATATTAATAAGCTCGCGACAGACCTTGTCATGTTCAGCATGTCGGAGTTCGGTTTTGTATCCCTGCCGGAAAATTTTTGTACCGGCAGTTCCATAATGCCGCAGAAAAAAAATCCTGATGTCCTTGAGCTGGCAAGGGCAAAGTACCATGTCGTACTGGGAGAGGAATTAAAAATAAAATCCCTGACGGCAAACCTGATATCCGGTTACAACAGGGACCTTCAGCTCACAAAGGAACCGCTTTTTACCGCTATTGAAACCACAAAGCAGTCTTTAAAAATTATGAGCTTTGTGCTTGACGGAATAATTTTTAATAAAGATAAGTGCATATTAAGCGATGAATTGTTCGCTACTGAAAAAGCATACAAGCTTGTTGATGAAGGTATGCCGTTCAGAGACGCTTACAAAAAAATATCAAGGAGGGAACCACAATGAGTTCCAAGTCAAAAAAGCTTATTGAAACAATGGAAAAGTGCAGCGCGCACAATTACAAACCTCTTCCCATCGTTCTCGAAAAAGGCAAGGGTTGCTGGGTATGGGACGTAGACGGTAAAAAATACCTCGATATGCTGAGTTCCTATTCAGCCGTAAATCACGGGCACAGACACCCCAAAATAATAGCAGCGGCCAGGCAACAGCTAAACAAGCTGACCCTTGTTTCAAGGGCCTTCCATTCGGAGTTGCTTTGTGAATTCTGTAAAAAAGTTACCAGGCTGGCCGGATATGACATGTTTCTTCCCATGAATTCAGGGGCCGAGGCCGTGGAAACCGCAGTCAAGCTTATCAGAAAGTGGGCATACTCGGTGAAGAAAATACAAAAGCACAATGCGGAAATCATTGTGTGCAGAGATAATTTTCACGGCAGGACCATTACGGTTGTCTCTTTCTCTTCGGAACATGACTACAAAGATAATTTCGGGCCTTTTACGCCGGGATTTAAAATCATTCCATACGGAGATATAGAGGCGCTTAAGAATGCCATAACCCCCAACACGGCGGCATTCATGGTTGAACCAATACAGGGTGAGGCAGGAATTTTAATGCCCGAGAAAGGATTTATGGAGGAAGCACAAAAGGTTTGCAGGGAAAACAACATTCTTTTCGCCCTGGATGAAATCCAGACGGGTTTTGGCAGAACAGGCAAACTTTTCTGTCACTACTGGGAAAAAGGTGTAAGACCCGACATGCTGATAGTGGGTAAGGCGCTTGGAGGCGGTATTGTACCTATCAGCGGAGTTTTGGCGGACGAGCCTGTTATGAGTCTGTTTACTCCCGGAGAACACGGCTCCACTTTCGGAGGCAACCCGTTCGCGTGCGCGTGCGCAAATGCGGCCATGGATGTACTTGTTAAGGAGAAGCTCTCAGATAAATCGCTTAAAATGGGCGAATACATGCAGAATAAAATCAGAAAATCGGTAAAATCGAAATACATCAAAAACATACGCGGAAAGGGCCTTTTTATCGGTATAGAACTGGCTCCGGAAGCAGGCGGAGCAAGAAAATACTGCGAAGCCCTCATGGAAAAAGGAATGCTTTGCAAGGAAACCCATGAAAACGTTATCAGGCTCGCTCCACCGCTTGTGATAACAAAAAAGGAAATAGACTGGGCTGTCGAAAAGTTAAAGGAAGTACTTAACGACTAGGACACCTTTGCAACGGTTTTTATAATTTTCTGGAACTGGTAAATTTCCGAGACCTCTTTTTTGGTTATGGAATATTCCATGGTCCCGCTTTCGTGCGGGGCCTTGTTCAGTATCTGCCTGTCGGCCAGGCCTTCAAAAACAAGGCTGGTCTGGTCGACTTCAACATCAAGCCCCGTAAAGGAATTTTTCGTAAACTTGAATACCATTTTGTCTATTTCCCTCTGGAGTTTTTTCAGCAATATATCGCGCTCCATCGAAGCCTTGGCGTCCAGTTTTTTCCTTTCAATAAAATCGTCTATGATTTTCTGGTTTTCCTTTTTAATAAGCTCGTTAATATATCCTATCATCTCAATCTGGGTATCATTAAGAAGCAGGCGCCTGGGATCTTTAACGAAATTCCTGTGCATGTAGTCATTAAAATTCTCAAGCCGCTCGTGGTCTATCAGGTTAACATACACATTACCCTGCTCTTCCTGATCAAGAGTTATAAACTGACACTCGATGAACGCTTCAATAAGGCTGTCAATCTTGATTGTCACCCTGCTTAACAGGGAAAATACTATATTCTCCAGGTAATCCTTTGTTATTGTAAAATTATACCTGTCAAAGGCAAGCATCATGATCAGGGCGAACCTCATTATGTCCTTAATATGGTAAGCCTGAAGATTATGCTTTTTTACGTCTTCGTAGTGTATATTCTCGAAATACTGCAATTTACCAAGCTCAAAGTAAGCCTTTTTAAGCCTCCTTGATGACGACGTAATAAACATTTTCATAAGTTCGGGCAAAGTTTCGAACATTTTCATAAAAGGTTTTGTAATATTGATCAAAACGGTATCCTGGGTCGCGAGCGCTGAAGTAAACCTGCGCTGTTCCTTGTATAAAAACGGCAGATACCCGAACATCTCCGAAGGCTTTACGGAATCAAGCTCAATAAAATTATCGCCTTTCATTTTGAACAGCACGACATTACCTGTCTTGACCAGATAAACGGTATTGCCCATCTGCTCTTCCAAATATATTTCTTCTCCGTTTTTAAATTCGAGTTCTTCGACGTCTTTTCCAAAATCGAAGTTCATAATGCCTCCTCACCTTATATTGTAGACCTTGGCCAGGGCCTGCAATACCTTTGAATCGAACGCGCCTTTAGACGCCAAAAGCTCTGAAATAGCATCCTTGGGTTTCATTTCCTTGCCGAACGGATGCTTGGCGACCATCTTGGAAATCGCGTTGGCAACAGCCACAACTCTCGACGGATAATACAACTTGACATTAAAAAGGCTGTTCGGAAAACCCGTGCCGTCCGGTCTTTCATGATGCTGATATACAATTATTTTAACTTCCTCCGGAACATTTTCGACAGAACTGAGGAGTTTAAGTCCCCTTTCGGGATGTTTGACATAAGCTTCGGTCGATATAATTTTAGGTTTCAAAACAGGATTAAGGTCGTGTTCGCCGGAACCGGCCTTCCCGATATCATGCAAAAAACCGCCCATGCCCGTAATACTTTGTATTCTTTCGTTATCGGGGGAAAGTATCCTCGAAAGAAAAATGGAAGTAATACTGACTGAAACGGAATGATAATGAAAATAATGATTTTCATCTATACTGTTCAGAAGCTCGGATATGTTTTTTGGAGCAAGCACCAGTAACGACATATAGTTTTTTACAAGCCTTGTCGTATTCCTTATGTGTTCGGTGTTGATTTCCACTCCGTAAAAAAGGTCGTTAATGCATCTTTCGGTAAGGGCTTCTGTTTTTTCCTCTATTTCTTTAATATTTTCCGAACCGATCTCTTCTATTTTTTTCTCTAAATTTTCAACCTCGGCGCTTTTATCGGGCACTTCCTCAAACACCGCTTTTTCCTTAAATACCGCCGTAAACACGTCTTTTGAGTTATTATCTATATACAGGCACGTAATTCCCTTGCTTATATACAAATCAAGACGCTCCTGATCAATACGACTGCCCTTTCGCATCAATAGCAGGAATTTTTCCTTTCCAAGCCTGACATAAACATCAAATTCGAGCGCGTCCTTTAGGGTCTTAAGAATGGAAATATTAAACGGAATATATATTGTACTCATACATCGCCATTATCCTTTTCTTTTGCTTTTTTTGCAACAGTATAAAAAAAATAGCTCAGGGCCGCCAGACCTATCGTCGGAATTCTGGCAACAAAAGTTCCGTCATTATCGGTTGAAACAAAGGAAATATAAACAAGCAAAATCAATACCGCCTGCGTCCGTGAAATACCCGCGGCCTTATCAACGGAAAAAACGGAAAATATCAGGGCCGGAAAGGAAAACACCACCCAGTAAGACCACGTAACAGGAGTCAAAAACAATATACCAAGCATTGTTATAGAGACTGTGTATGTAAAACCCATATGGCGCATCTTGTACTGGATATATAAAAAGGCAGCGATAAAGACAGACCATATCGAATATAAAGCCGCTCCTCTTTTAACCCCGAGGTTAACCATAAAACCCATAACAGAAACATTGTAGCGGGATTTCAGCAAATCCGCCGAAGCATCGGTCAGGGTTGAAAACCACAATATATTCTCATTCACGGCATAGGACGGTGAATGATGGAAAAGAGCCGTGACAAAAAAATTAAGCAACACAAACCATACGACAAAAGACAGTATTATTCCAAATTCCCTCCTGTATAACAGAAAGGGCACAATTATCAGAGCGTATAATTTAAATGAAACGGCCACGGCCAGTATCAAACCCGGCAGGTAAGCATTGAGACGCCTGAAGTGGTACAGATAAAGAAATACAACAAGCAGGCCAACTGAAAAAATATTCGCGTTACCCATTTTAAGCTCGCTCCTGAGCGCAACCGCGTAGAATAAAATAAAGACGCTGAAATAGCTGAATTTCCTGAAAGAGTTCGGATACCCGTGAGAAATGATAT
>JAFGOL010000035.1 GCA_016926495.1 Oligoflexia bacterium | reverse complement strand
TTAAGATGTCCCACCTCGGAATTGCCCATGTAGCCCGCCGGCAAACCAACGTCAAGGCCGCTGCATTTAAGAAAGGAATTGGGATACTTCTCAATATAAGAATCAAGGTTCGGGGTTTTTGCAAGGTAAACGGCGTTAAAATCAGAGGGCGGCTCATAGCCCCAGCCGTCTAAAATCATCAGCATTACAGGTTTTTTCATTTTCTGAGTCTCCGTCCTAAAGTTTTTTTAAACTCCTGCCGAAACATATGTCAGGACAGGAAGTCCGTAAAATAAAGTTTTTCAAGGAAGAAAAACCATGTCAATGACTATTAATTCAGATACCATGGGTATCAAAAACTCCAATAACATAACAAGACAAAAAAAGGAAATGGATAATAACCTGCAGAAGCTTTCTTCGGGAAAAAGGATAAATGTGGCTGCTGATGACGTGGCGGCCATGAGCCTTTCAAACGGGTTTAACGCCAAAATACGCTCTTTGCAGCAGGCAAAGCGTAACGCGGATGACGCGCTTTCCTTTATGCAGTGCAGCGAAGGGTACCTCCAGACCGTGCAGAATAACCTGACCCGAATGCTTGAACTTTCCATACAGGCAGCCACTGAAACTCTTACAGAGGCAGACAGGGGGTTTATCTGTGTTGAATTCCAAAAAATCCTGGAAGGCAATGAGCATATCATAGCCTCTGCCCGGTTCGGGAGCGTGCATCTTCTGGACGGAGGGGCCGGAAACCTGGAATTTCAGATCGGAGGGGAAAACACGCCGTATGACAGGTTCGTTGTGGTTATGGACCAGTACGCTGTTGATCCCGCGAAAATACGGCCTCCGGGGCTTATAGATACCAAGCAAAACGCGCAGGCAGCAGTTGAAGCGCTACAGGGCTCGCTTGACTATCTTACCGGGATACGCGCGAACCTGGGGGCTGCTCAAAACAGGCTTACCGCAACGTCCGCCAACCTGTCAAATGACATACTTAACAAGCAAGAGGCGAACTCAAGACTGCAGGACACTGATTTTGCCGAGCAAAGCACGAAATATGTAAAAAACAAGATCATAAACCAGAGTGCCACGGCAGTGCTGGGACAGGCAAACCAGAACCTCAAAAAAGCGGGTAAGTTGTTGTAATCACAAGCTTCGTGTTTCAGACGGAGCAAAATAAATTTCAGACGGAGCAAAAAACGGGCATATGGTTAAAGCTGACTAATATAAATTCCGATATGTTGATGTAGACCTATAAAACTTTGTAAAAAGGATTATCATGGCTATTAAAAAAACCGGTCATTTAAGGGTAGTAAAACCGACACCTGATGAAATTATAGTACCCGGCATACTTGATATAGTTTCAAAGCTGACCCTCCAGAACCACCAGTATTTCACCGACGTTATAAAGATTGCTATGGGCGCTCTTGATGAAAAGGACCCTTATACAAAGGGACATTCCATAAGGGTGGCGCAATACTCGATCCAGACAGGCCACGAGATCGGACTTAACGAACAGGAAATGCACGATCTTGAGCTTACCGCCCTGCTTCACGATATAGGCAAAATAGGCATACCCGACAGGATACTCAAAAAACCCGGCCGCCTTACAAAGCAGGAATTTCAGATAATGCAGCAACATTCCGAAAAAGGCGAAGCCCTTGTTGAAGGGATCAGTGCTTTAAAGAGGCTGAAAATCTTTATAAGATCACATCATGAAAGGATAGACGGCTTTGGATACCCTGACGGGCTTAAAGGGGAACAGATACCGCTGTTTTCCAGGATAATCCTTATCGCCGATACTTTTGATGCCATGACCTCCACAAGGCCTTACAGAAAGGGACTCAGCCGTGAAGAATCGTTTGAGGAACTTGTAAGGTGCAGCGGAACGCAGTTTGACGCGGAACTAACCAAAATCTTTATAGAATCTTTTGAGGACACCAGAAAGATCAGAGTCGGTTAAAAAACTTCTAAAAAATATTAACCTGAATCAATTTCCTGACTGTCAAAATAATCACTTGACTGCAAAAACCATTATTGTTAAGATTTTTGACATAGTGTCAAAGGATTGATGCTAACTTGTTGAAAGCAAATAGAAGCCAGGAGGGCCCTATGAAGCAAACCAATGGAATGGTTGGCAATCATAAAAGGATCTGCAGAAATTATTCTTTAATTTCCGAATCAATACCAGAAAGAAAAACAGTTGATGAAGTGGATAAGGGCTTTAGCGTAAGTTTTGCCGCAGGACTAAAGCTTGATTTCAAGGAAAAAAGCGGCTTCAGCGTCAAAATACTAAATCCGCAGGAAATAGCCGAGGAAGAAACGCGGAGTAAAAAGGCCGTTACCGCCGTCGGTAAACAGGGTAAGGGCGGCAGCCTGAATATCTATTGCTGACCTTATCAGCTTTTCAGGTTCACAGCAACAAACAGTATATGCAAAATTTTCTATATTTGTAATATCTTATCTCCATTATCACTTTGTAGGTTTTTTTGTTGATTTACAAGGATCATAATATCTGATTAATGCCTGCTAGCCCAGGCTATTAAAGGATTCACAGGCTTTTATCATTTTACTCCGTCTAAACTTTTTCTAAACTTTTTCCTTATTCAATCTTACAGGAACCTGCTGTTAATTTACTGGCAAAACAGTTGGAAATAAGCATTAAGCGTAGTATAAAAAATATTGAAAGGAAAAATAATTATTCGAAAAGTTACGACGCAATTTCTTCTTTCGGCGCCCTGCAAGGAGATAACTTATGTTAGATCTGGTTTTTACTTTGCTTCCCTTTTCCCTGTCAACAACCATAACACCGGGACCGAACAACATAATGGTCACGGCTTCGGGGGTAAACTTCGGTTACAGGAAAACAATTCCTCATATACTGGGAGTAACCGTGGGTCTGCCCCTGATGATGATCGTAATAGGATTCGGGCTTGGCAGCGTTTTTAAAATGTACCCGGTCATTCATCTGGTGCTTAAATACGTGGGAGCGGCATATCTTTTGTTTCTGGCGTGGAAAATAGCAACGTTTCATCAAAAGGAAAATGGTTCCTCAAAATCAAAACCGTTCTCGTTCTGGCAGGGATTGGTATTCCAGTGGGTTAACCCCAAGGCATGGATGATGGCCATAGGTGCCGTTTCAACCTTTACGACTCCTAAGGGAAACGTTTACGCCGAGGTATTATTAATAGCGACGGTATTTTTTCTTATATGTTACCCGAGCATGACCGTATGGACCTTGCTGGGCATAAACATCAGGCGTCTTTTATCCACGGATTTTTACAGGACGGCGTTTAATATCACAATGGCGTTGCTGCTTGCAAGCTCGCTGATTTTAACTCTGTAGATGATGTCCGGCTGTTTTGTCTGCCCTGTTATTTCGCCTTGTAAAAGCCGCAGGAAATGGTTGTGTAAATAACGTCGTCAGGCATTTTATGGCCGTAGCACTTGTTTTCGGCGTCCAGGTTTTTACACTCAATGCATTTTACCTTGCTTTTACCTGTCAGGTAACCCAGTACCATACATATGAACCTCATGATCAGCCTCCTTAAAGGACAGGTGGTTTTAATTTATCCTGCCCGATAAAATGTCGAAGAACTTCGGGAATTAAAACACTTCCGTCTTCCTGCTGGAACTGTTCCAGTATAGCGGGAAACAAACGGCTTGTAGCCAGACCTGAACCGTTTAACGTATGCACATACCTGTTTTTTCCGGAATCCTTGCATTTATATCTGATCTTTCCTCTTACGGATTGAAAAGTATGGGCCGTGGAAATTGAAGAAACTTCCTTGTAATCGTTAATACTCGGTATCCAGACTTCAACATCATATGTTTTAGCCATTCCCTCGCTACAGTCTTTGGCGGCAAGCCTTGTTAAACGATAATGAAGCCCCAGTTTGTTCATTAAGGATTTAACCCGGGTTACTATCTCCTGAAACCTGTTTTCGGAATCTTCAGGAGTAGTTATCTGAAAAACCTCAACCTTGTTAAACTGGTTGCCTCTTATTGTTCCGCGTTCTTTTGTCCTGTAGCTTCCGGCTTCCTTGCGATAACACGGAGTATACGCGCAAATCTTTATGGGCAATTCTTTTTCGGCAAGCAGTTCGTCTGAATATAAATTCGCTATTGCCGTTTCCGCAGTAGGTAATAAAAAATGCGTGGGCGCATTATCATTATCACTTTTAATGTAGAAAACATCGTCTGTAAACTTGGGAAACTGACCAGCGACAAAACCGCATTCAACTTTTAAAATATGCGGGGGTATAATAAACTGATAATTATTTTTTACGTGTTCCTGAATAAAAAAGTTAATTAAAGCCCATTCCATAAGAGCCCCGTTATTGGTATAAACCCATTTACCCGTGCCCCCGAGCTTAACTCCCCGTTCGTGGTCTACCAATCCCAAGGACGCCGAGAGTTCCATGTGATCCCTGAATTTAAAGGAAAACTCCGGTTTATTACCTATAACTTCCAGGACCTCGTTGTTTTCCTTGCCGCCCGCAGGCACAATATCTTCCGGAACATTCGGAAGGTACTCCAGGAAATTTTTTATTTTTGCTTCGTATTCTTTCAGGGAGAATTCGTTTGAAGAAATTTCGTCACCGCAAATTCTGACTTCTTCTTTTAAGCCGGATGCGTCTTTCCCGCTCTTTATTTCTTCCGATATCTTTTTTGATAATTCTTTTCTTTTATTTCTTTTTTCATCTATACCTGATCTTAATTTACAGCTTGCCTCGTACCATTCAATGACCTGATCGAGATTAATATTATCAAGGCGCTTTAATAAGGCCTTCTCTATTTTTTCCTTATCTTCAATAATTTTTTTA
>JAFGOL010000224.1 GCA_016926495.1 Oligoflexia bacterium | reverse complement strand
TTGAAAAGAAACAGGAGAAAGCTGCATAATGGAGGTTTACACCTTAACAGAATAAAATTTCTGTCTGGACAAGGAACCATTTATAATTATGAATTTTAAAACTTCCGGAATAATTCAAAGAATGTTCCGGGAACACCGCATTTTTTATCTGATAATCCACCACTGCTGTTCCGGAAGGTGCCGGGTCGGATTTATCAGAACCGCATGAATAAACAAAAAAGCTTAATACCAATGACAACAATAAATTCCTGTTCATAATCTACCCTCTTTAAATAAATTTCAAATTACAATACTACATTCGCGTGCTATTGTTCAAGTAATATTCAGGGCGTATCCCAAAAACGGCCTAACATCCTGAAATTATTTAAAAAATTTATATAATATCGCCAGCGCGTTTCCGTATAATTCCGATTTCTGTAATTTCGCATCTATGTTGCGAAATATTTTAAAAACAATAAAAAAACAAGACAGACTTCAATGCAAGACAGACTTCAATGTAAGACAGACTTCAATGTAAGACAGACTTCAATGTACGGTAATAACCCTGGTGCCTCAATAACACTCAAAACGCCCTTACATCATTTATCGAAGCTGCAAGATCGATCCTGCTGTCATTTTTTATATTAGTCTTACCGCCGAGCCTTACCGTAAACTTATCTGCGCCCTTTGCCGCGTAAAGAATATATTCATGTCCCAGTGCCTCCATGGCTTCAACAGCAACCCCGTTAATAAAAATGAATTTATCCTTATCAAGGCCGCCGGAATTGATTATAAAGTGTTCGGGTCTTATACCGACCCTGCATCCCGAGCCTGTATCCGGCTTTAGCGATTCCGGTAAATTATCAAACACTCCGGCGTTAAAAATATTCATTCCGGGAGAACCTATAAACGTAGCCACGAATTCATTGCCCGGCATGTTGTATATTTCAAGCGGGGCCGCGTACTGCTGAAGCTCGCCGTCCTTTATAACTGCGATCCTGCCAGCCATTGTCATGGCCTCCGCCTGATCATGCGTAACGTATATCACGGTCGTTCCGAGCTGTTTTTGAATATTGACTATTTCAACCCTCATGTGCTGCCTTAACCCGGCGTCAAGATTGGACAGCGGTTCATCCAAAAGCAGTATTCCGGGCTTTCGTACAAGGGCTCTTGCAAGGGCTACCCTTTGCTGCTGGCCGCCTGAAAGGGCAGCGGGTTTTTTATCAAGCTGCCCGTGTATTTTGCATATAAAGGAAATCTCCTCTATATCTTTTTTAATAACATCTTCGGGAGTTTTATTTTTTCCGTGCCTGAGGGCAAAGGCCATATTATCGTAAACCGTCATGTGCGGATACAATCCGTAGTTCTGAAAAACCATGGCAACACCCCTTTCAACAGGGGCCGAACCTGTCATATCCTCACCGTTTATTAATATACTGCCTGAGCTTGCCTTTTCAAGGCCGGCGATCATCCTGAGCAGGGTGGTTTTTCCGCAGCCCGAGGGGCCGAGCAAAACAACAAATTCAGAGTCATTAATATCGAGGGTCAAATCATTTACGGCCTTAAAGCCGCTGTCAAAAGTTTTATCAAGATTTTTCAATACTATGTCCGGCAAAACGAAACCTCCTATCCCTTTATGCCTGTTCCTGCTATTCCCTGTATAAACCGCTTTTGGGCCATAAGGAAAAGCACAATGCCCGGAATTGTAACAAACGTAACGGCTGCCATAAGCAGCGGGTAATCCGTCATGAACTGTTCCTGAAAAACCCCCAGTCCCATCTGCACAGTACGCATATCGCTGCTGCTTGTAAGTATAAGGGGTTTGAAAAGATCGTTCCATTCGGCGACAAAAGTAAAGATCGCAAGGGTGACCATTGGCGGCCCTGACAGGGGAACAATGATCTTCCATAAAACATTCCACCTGCTTACACCGTCAATAAAAGCCGCTTCCTCAAGCTCACGGGGGATTTTTTCAAAAAACTGCTTAAACAAAAATATGCCGAAGGCATTGGCCGCGGACGGCAAGATAAGGCCTGTGTACGTATTAACAGCTCCGATATTTTTTAAAATGGCAAATACAGGGACCGCGAGCACCTGGAAGGGAATGATCAGGGTCGCAAGAAGCACCATCAGCAGCGTGTTTTTTCCCTTAAAATCAATCCTGGCGAGCGCGTAGCCCGACATGGCGGACGTAACGACCTGCAACACGGTTACACACGAGGCGACAATAAAGCTGTTTATGAATTGCGCGGTAAAATTAGAGGAAATCCAGGCGGTGTAATAATTTGAAAACCTGAATTCCGACGGCAAAAACGACAGGGAAGTAACGGCCTCCGTACTTGTTTTAAGTGAAGTTACAAGCATCCATATAACGGGAAACAGAAACAGTAACGACGCTATTATCAAAAATATGTATATAAGCCTTTTACGCACCGTCCCTGCCTCCGGATAACTTGAACTGCACAAAAGTCACAGTAAGAACAAGCACAAGCAGTACAACGGACACCGCGGACGCGTATCCCATCCTGTAAAACCTGAACCCCTGCTCCCATATATGGTAAACAAGTATCTTTGTCGAACCTACAGGGCCTCCCCTGGTCATGGCGTAAATCTGCTCAAAGCTCCTGAAGGAAAAAATTACGGTCGTAACCGCTACAAAAACGGAAGCCGGCCTTAAAAGGGGCCAGGTTATGTAATAAAATTTTTTCCAGTTGCCTGTAACACCGTCAACAAGGCAGGTTTCGTAATATACTTCCGGTATGGAATGAAGTCCCGCGAGAAAGATCACCATGTTGTAACCCGCGGTTTTCCATATTGTCATAACGGAAACCGAGAGCATCGCTAATTTTTCCGATCCGAGCCAGTTAACCGGCTTTACCGAAAATAACGATAAAATACCGTTGATTATTCCCGAATTGTAATTAAAGAGCCACACCCATACGATCCCGGCGCCGACCGTGGAGACTACAACCGGAACAAAAAATGCGGACCTTAATACATTTTTTAAAATAGCCGTTTTCCATAAACCAAGGGCAAGCGCAAGCCCCAGAACAAAGCTTGCCGGCACGGTCAGTAACGTAAATAAAACGGAATTCCACAAAATACTCCAGAAGCCGGATGAATAAAAAAGCCCGGTGTAATTGGCAAGCCCCGTGTATTCCATAGAGGCTGACAAACCGTTCCATTTAAAAAAACCAAGGTACAGCACCTTAAACATGGGATAAACAACAAAAACCGATATTACAGCCATGGCCGGCAGCAAAAACATCCAGGCAGCAAGGGACGAGGAATGCTTATAATATTTTACTGATCTTTTTTTGCGCGTCATCCAGGGCCTCGCCTGCCGGAAGCTTTTTATAGAGAGCCTTTTCCAGGTATTCGCCAAGGATGGCCGACATTTTGTTGTACTCGGGGATACTGGGCCTTACCCTGCCTATTGACATTGAATCAACATAAACCCTGATAAAGGGATTTTGCTCCAGAAACTCCTGGTAGTCTCCGCTGGCGGCGGCCTTTTTTGAAACCGGCAGATACCCCGTGGATATCGCCCATTTTACCTGGAATTCTTCGCCCATTACGTACTTGGCAAAAGCCCAGAGTTGGGGAAGTTTTTTTTCGGACTTTTTGAAGAAGGCGATATTCTCGCCTCCTATATTTGTTGCCCGGACCCTGTTTTTGGGAAGCATGAATGAGCCGACATCTATTTTGTCCTGGTCCTTCAGGGCCTGAAAATTCCACGGACCGTTGATTACCATCGCAACCCTGCCCGAAAGGAATTCCGTGAGTTTGTAGCCGGCATTGTTCTCGCTGAAAATCGCATGCTTTTTGTCAAGTAAACCGAGCCAGTAATTAAGCGCCCTGGTCCCGGCGCCTCCGGCAAAGGAAACCCTGTTTGTTTTCGGATCGTAAAACTCACCGCCTGCCTGCCATAAAAAACACTGCCAGGTCCATACGGTCCACTCGTTTTTCCCCAGGGGCACCATGAATCCGTAAACTTCAGGTATACCATCGGAGTCAGAGTCCCTTGTAAGTTTCGCGGCAACGGTTTGAAACTCCAGCCACGTTTTAGGGACCGAAACTCCGGCTTCCCTGAACATTTTCTTGTTGTAGTAAACGGCAAGGGAATTTGTGTCAAAAGGCAGGCTGTATATTTTGCCGTCAATGGTTGAGGCGTCCCACAGCCCGGAATAAATATCGGATTTATCAAACCCGGAATCGTTTTCAATAACACCGTCAAGGGAAAGCAGCAGGCCGGACCTAGCCAGTTCTCCGAACTGCTGGGGAGCCCACCACAGTATATCAGGCGCGGTGTTGCCGGAAACCGCGGCCATTATCTTACCTGAAAGCTGGTCAGCGGCTCCGTAGTTTTCCGCCACTATTTTTACGTCACCCGTTTTTTTATTGTATTCATCAATTAACCGCTGAAGTACCTCGTTTTTCTCCCTGCCCTCTATGCCGTGCCAGAACATCACGGTGTTTTCACTGCCCTTACCGCTCTTTACTATAAAATTGATCACAACAACCGCAACCAGTACCAGCGCTAAAGAAATCAACAAGGCTTGCTTCTTCATAAAAAACCCCAGGATTTATTTGGTAATAATGAGTATTATCAATTTTACCTGCCACATCCCTGTCATGCAAGACCTTTTCGACGGAACCTAAGTTTCAGATACAATCTTTTTATAGGTGACATGAATAAAATTACGATCAAATTCGTTAAATTCATCCAGCATTGCTGCTTGTTCGTCTTTTGTAAAATAAGACATTACAGGAAGGAAAAAGTGCTTGTCTTCTTTTTCTATGTGTTTAGGATAAAAATTGACGAGAACATTCATACACTCAGCAATTACCATTACTGCATTTTTATCGCCCTTGATGTATTTGTCTCGTGCACCAATAAGCTTTTTGGTCGTTTCCCGTCCAAGAGCATGTTCTTTGCTCAGTTCTTCCATTATCCTCTTATGTTCGGTAGATATAGCCTTTTTAGATAAATCACGGAATAGAATATCTTCCTCTTTTCCATGATGCAGTCGATCAGCATATGTTTTTACGAAATCAACTGCTATTCGGATAAACTCGGTATCAGGAGGAAGCCCTTCTTTGATTCTTTGGACTTCTTTACCCATAAGAGCAATCATGCGCTCTATTAGTCTATGCTCAATCATTAACGGCCCTACAGGCAGCATAAAGTCCCTCCCTCCCTGTCTGTTACACGCTGTTACTTTACAAGCCTGGTTATAATTTGTCTATTTTAATATTTGCAAATATAATGATTTTGTTGAAGAAGCCGCCAATGAAGCCCTCAGAATGATGAGAGATTTTAATCCAGGAGTGTACCACAAATATGCATAATGATGATTTTAAAATCACTGGACGCCTGGGGACTCTGCATGGGCGATAACGCCGTGGCATCAGCTATAATCGACAGATTAAAAGAAGCGGCGGCTTCAATGCTTGCAAAAAACGCTAATCTACACGTGCCCTTCAGGCACATGGGTATGACCGTAAGCGGGTGGTACTTTGCGTATGGAGACAATATCTGGTATAAGTAT
>JAFGOL010000223.1 GCA_016926495.1 Oligoflexia bacterium | reverse complement strand
ATGCCGATGTTGCCATAGAGGCATCGGAACTTACCAAACAAAGCATATTGCAGGCTACAGGTGTTTCCGTCTTGGGACAGGCCAACGCGACACCCAAAGCCGCATTAACCTTGCTTAGCTGATAACGCCCAGACCTGCTTTGCGGGGGAACCCCCAGGGGTTCCCCCCAATTTTTTTATCTTTCCTGTGCAAAGCTCCGTTTAAGTGTGTTACAAAAACAATATGAATTTCGCGGTCAATAAAAAGGCCAGGTTTGAATATGAAATCCTGGAAACGTTTGAAGCGGGCCTTGTGCTTACAGGGGCTGAAGTTAAGGCCATAAGGCAGGGCAGGATCAATATCGCCGAAGCGTATGTAAGGCCCAGGAACGGCGAACTGTTGCTTATTGGCGCGCATGTCTCCGAGTATAAGGAAAAGGGATATGCGCAGCAGGACCCTTTAAGGGACAAAAAAATACTTATGCACAGGCATGAGATTGAACGTCTGTCTTCGAAAGTTGCCGAAAAGGGTCTTGCGCTGGTCCCTCTGGCCGTTTATCCCTCAAGGCAGTATATCAAGCTCAAGATAGGCATAGGAAAAGGCAAAAAGACGCACGACAAAAGGGACAGCCTGATGAAGAAGGCCGTTGAAAGGGATATGGAACGAAGGTTCAAGATCAAATAATCCTTGATTACTTTGGTATATACAGTTATCTTGACGTGGCCATGTTCAATTCCAAATTTAAAGAAAGAAAGATCAGAAAGACTTTCGGATTGCCCGTAATTATTTCCCTTGATGATAACAGCATTGAATTGCCGGCCAGGCTTAACGACATAAGTGAGGGGGGTGTCAGCTTTAAAAGCAACGCTCTTTTTCCGGTTGACGAAAGGATAGACATAATAATTCCGTATCCCCAGATAGTGCTTTCCAGTGAAAGGCCGGAGCCTCTTAAAATCAGGGTTGATATAAGATGGAGCAGGGAATTTACGGACGACAATGATTTCCTGATACGCTATATACACGGATGCATGTTCGTGCTTAGCGACGATTTGAAGGATCTCACGAAAGACGTTAAGGAACTCATAAAATTGTCGGAACAACTCGGGGAAAAGCCGCTCGGATTTTAATAATATATTTTGCTGAGATCGATCCTTATTGTTTCTTCCCCGCTGTCTCCCTCGTATGATATTGTCTGTTCAGACCCGACAGGATTTTTAAAATTTTCGTTTCCCTCAATAATTTCCTTAATGTTTATAAGCTTCACCCTGTAGCCCCTGAGGCCTATGCGCCAGGAGGAATAACTTTCGGCAGGATTTTCTGACTGATCGCTGTATAGTATGTCGTCACCTTCATAAGCGGCGTATTCATCGAACAGGATGTTATTACGGAAATTTTCGCTGCCCACACCGTGCAGGGGATTGCCCGCGAAAACATAGCCTTCCTTGTTGTTTGCCACGGTCCAGTTTAATATTACATTATCGTCTTCATCGTTGTTCTGGTTCGGTATTATATACCGGTAGATTTCGAATTCATTTACCGCCATTGTATTTGCAAACGATTTTTCCATGAAGGTACCGTCCTCTGTTGAGGCTGCGGCGCCCTTGGTCTTTTTGAGTATGTCCCAGTTATTATTTACAATGCCCGGATACCTGAATACATATACATTGTAGTCCATAAGGGCTCCGTTTACGTCCCTTGTGCGATTGTTCTGATGGGGGAGTTGCGCTACCGCTCCCTTATTGCCCTGTGTCATGTACTTCAGATAGGCCTCGTAGTGATTCTGCTGTCCCACGTCCGGGATTTTTGAGGCAGTGGCGTTTTTAGTAGCCGAATTCCAGGCCATTATGGAATTTCTGCATCCGTGCGGGTGTACTTTCATGTTTTCATGATCGTAAAACCCCTTATCATTTGTAATACCGCCCGCGATCTTAAAACCGTCATCACGTGATTTGTCGGTCGGATCAAAATAATATCTCCACCTTCCGGCCTGCATAACCGTATCGTAAAACGAATCAGGAAATGTTTTGTATCCCCCATGCACATCCGGATCAGCGGAACGCTTGTATTCATCATTGCCCACCGTGTATCGAACACCCTTCTGATCGTTTTCTTTTAATACGCTGAAATTGGGCCTGTTTATGTATATGCCCGTAGTGGGCGCAATGGAACTGGGATACAGCGGATCAAGCCCGTTCGGCAGGCACTGGGCTTTATGCGATGAATTTGACGGGTCCGGCGTAAGGTCCGGGCAGTTATTGTTAACATAGGGTCCTATCCTGCTTCCGAACGGCCTTGCCGCAGACACTGCGACTAGCGCGGGATTTTTTGAGTAGTCGTCGCTGCCGAAAAAAACGTTAAAAGGGATGTCAGCTACCCTGGCCGCCGCAATAAGCGCGTAATAGGTTTTAACGCGGGCATCCTTTGCGACACCCACCGGAAAGTTATATATGGGCGCAAATTGTGAACCTGTTGTGTACTTACTTTCATTGGGAACGTGCATGATATTCATGGAGTGGGTCATGAAATGTACATTATGTTCAGTCAGCCTCATGTAAGGGCCCGTAAATTCCTGGCAGGCTCCACCCGCCTTCTGGCAGCCGTTGCCCATGCTGTTATCAGGCAGGCTGTCCTGAATATTGTTTTCGTTGGGCACCATATGGAATAATTGGGGCTTTCCGTTTGCGACTGCCTTTAAAAGGTTTTTTCTGAAGGTATGGTACGCGGCGTTGTGCATGGGGTTTTTTAGATTAGCGCTGTTTGACTCCTGATCAAGGGGGATTATTTTTCCTGCGTTTTCGGGCACGGTGTCGAGGTCCGTAAATCCGTTTATAACTTTTGCAGCAACGCTGATTGGGGCATTGTTAAAAACAACCGGTTCATTACTGTATGGTACAAAGTCCGGGGTAATAAGCCTGTTCTCTATGTTCAGATTGCCTGTGTGTACCCCTCTTATTCTTGCCTGTATATGCCTGTAGTCATGTACGGTCCATCCTATAAGACGAAGGTTGTAGTTGTACTTGTTATTGGGATTGGCCGGGTTATCCTGATCGAAAAAGTAGTTATCGAATTCCGCACTGTAATCCCTTTGCAATACCTTCGTCTGTACGGCAAGCCTCATAGCCGATATTGCCTGCGCCAGGGCCTTGGCCTGGGCGGAAGACCCCAGAACAAGTATCGCTCCTGCAAGGGCCTGTCCTGCGTATACGGACGCTGTTTTTTGCTGCTGCGTAAAGTCCTGTACGCTTTCAAACTGGCAGGTGTTTTTTCCCTGTGTCAGGTCTTCCTTGCTGAGCTGCCTTTCCAGGCTGCAGCAAACCTTGGGATCAAGCTGGTTATTTTTAATATACTGGTCATAACCCTTGCGCTCTGTGTTGAAAACTACCTGGTAGTCGTAAACAAAGGCCTTGTAGTTTCTGCGCATTTCATAGTTCCATTTGCCGATTTCCGTAAGGTACCTTGCCTGCTGGGCTGCACCGGCGTATGCGGCAAGATCAACCGAGTTCTGTAAATTTACTTTTGTAGCAACGAGAAAGCCTATATTGACTATCATCGCAAGCAGCAGGAACACAAAGGAAAACGAAAGGGCGATCAGTATCGCAATCTGGCCTTTGTTGCGTTTTTTCAATTATAACTCCTCTCTCCGTACAAAAGAGTTCCTATCCTGACGTGAGTAGCGCCTTCCCTTATCGCAATGTCAAAATCACCGCTCATGCCCATGGAAAGATTTTGCATTTTAATTCCCAGGGCGGAGTTGATTTTTTCAAGCGTTTCCCTGAGCCCGGCGAAATAAGGACGGGAATGCTCTGGACTATCGCTGTACGGGGGTATGCACATAAGCCCCATGGGATTGATTACGGGAATTCCGTTTTTTTGCCTTGCGTCGTTTAATTTATAAAGTATGTCGATCAGGTTGATAATCTGTTCGCTGCCGGCGCCCCCCTTGCTTTGCTCGTCGCCTATGTTAAGTTCAAAGAAAATCCCGAGCTCCGACGATATTCTTTTGTTTATTTCGATGAGTTGTTTTTCGGAATCAACCGAATGTATATATGAAAAGCTGTCGCCCATGTACTTTATTTTATTACTTTGGAGCCTGCCCACAAAGTGCCATTTGAGCTTTTTTTTCAAATCCCAGGGTATGTTTTCTGAAACCTTGTCAATTTTAGGCATTGCTTCCTGAATATAGCTTTCTCCTATATTCGTTATACCTGCCATTACGGATTCCGTGACGAGTTCCGCGGATTTTGTTTTGCTGATCCCTATAATTGTAATGTCATCGGGATCCCTTGAAATTTTCCCGCAGACCTCGTTGATCCTGGCGCGGATGCCGCTTAATGCCTCTCTTACTCCCACGGGTAAGCTACCCCTGCTTTTTTAAGTCCCTGCATTACCTCCATAAGCGGTAGTCCGACTATGTTGGAATACGAACCGTGAACTTCCCTGATAAATCGTCCTCCTGTCTCCTGAATGGCGTATGCCCCGGCCTTGTCAAACGGTTCCCCTGTTTTTATATACGCCGAATACGCGGACCTCTCAAAATTACCGAATACCACGGCGGACTCAACCGTCTTCTCCTCTATGATCGCGATGTCGTTTTCACCCGCGATAACAATGGAGTACGCCGTTATCACCGTATGTTTGCTGTTGTTGAGCTTCATCAGCATGTCCATTGCTTCATGCTTGTCGGCTGGCTTTCCAAGCAACACGTTATCTTTGCATACCACGGTATCGGCGGAAAGTATGACGATATTTCTGTTCGCGGCGGCGATGGCTTTTGCTTTTGAATTGCTGTTTTTAAGCGCGGTACCGGCGGCGTTTAAGCCGGGCATGGTGCTTTCAGTGATACGCGGAACTATTATTTTAAAAACGTATCCCTGCTTTTTAAGCATTTCTTTTCTCCGCGGAGAGCCGGAGCCGAGTATGAAGCCGCATACACCCATATAAAGAGAAATATATTACAAGTGCTGTTTTTGTAAATACTTATACGAATTGTATTTTTATGATATATAGGATATTCAGGTTATTCTCTGGGAGGATTGGTGGACTCTAGGTTTTGATTCACCAATTTCATTTTTGGCGGTTTTCCCTTACTGTGGTGAGCATGCCTTTTTCATTTATTGAAGGAAGCCTGAAGCAGTAACAAGACTGCCCTTTAGAGGGTGTGTGAATTCACACCGTTTTCACCGCCATCCCGGAGATAACCCTTTGATTTCGGGGGCATGATGGGTAAGAGAATAGTTGTTGCGGATGACAGCCGTACAGTCCAGAAGGTCATTACCTTGATACTTGAACCTTCCGGTTATGAGGTTGTATGTTTTGACAATGTGGTTGACGCGTTTGAATCCGTAAAAAAGACGGTACCCAGCATTGTTTTTGCTGATGTGGGAATGAATGACATGAGCGGATATGATCTGGGCATGAGAATGCAGGCGGACAAGGAACTGAAGAATATCCCCCTGATATTGCTGTACGGCGGTTTTGACGATATAAAGACGGACAAATACGTTGCAAGCGGGGCAAGTGACAAGCTTTCCAAGCCCTTTGACGCGAAACAACTGCTCGAACTCGTAAGAAAATATGTAATAAGTCCGGACAGCCCGGACAAACCCCTTACCGAAGTGGCAACTGCGCAGGGCGCCTGGGACATGGAGAGCTTTGATGAAGAGCCCGTTGTCCCTGATCTGAAGGAACCGTTGAAAATTATGGAGGCGGATTCCGGTTCGCTGGACGTGGGCATCAACGTTAATACCGAAGCGGAAGAGGATTATTTCAAGCTGGGTGAGGATGAGAAGATCGAGAGCATGGGCATACCGGAGCCTCATGAAAGGTCCATGAAAAAAAATTACCGTACCGAGGACCTCAGCGAAGAGGAATCAAAAGAACTGATGACGGAATTCAATCTCGTGGAGGAATACGACGGGACTATAAAATTCAGGGAAGAAGACGGGGAACCCCCGATTGAAATTATAGAGGAAAAAAGGGTTGAAAGATCAAAACCCGAAGATGACGGCGGGCTTTGGATCAATAAGGATTACATGGAAGACAGCTATGTGTCCATGGGCGAACCTATAGTCGGTATAGCCGGAACGGAAGAAGGCGAAGGGCTTACGGACGATGTGAAGGAAGCAGTAGGTTCAAAGATGGAAAAGATAATAAAAGACCTTGTCAGGGACATGCTGCCCGGAATAGCCGAAAAACTCGTCAGAGAGGAAATTGCCAGGATCATTAACGAGGATTAGCCCGCAAAATGGAATACCTAAACGCTATTGAGGACTTCATCAGGAACGCATTCAGGGAAGATATGCCTTGCGGCGATATAACTTCGGAGGCTACGGTCAGCGGGGATAAAAAGGCCGGGGGTAAGGTTGTTTCCAGGGGAGACTATGTTGTCTCGGGTGTTGAGGTGGCAAGGCTCGCTTATTCCATAATGGATCCGGATATCCGGTTCCAAACCGCTTTTACCGATGGAGGTAATATAAGCCGTGACGCCGTTCTTTTCAGTGTCGACGGCCCGGCCCGTTCCATGCTGGGCGCGGAAAGGGTTGTCCTGAATATTATTTCCATGATGACTGCCGTTGCCACGAAAACCAGGAAATACTGCGACCTTGTCAGGGATACACGAGTTGTTTTGCTGGATACCAGGAAGACAATACCGTGCATGAGGACCTTTCAGAGAATGGCTGTAAGGCACGGAGGGGGGACAAACCACAGGTATTCGCTTTCCGACGCTGTTTTGATCAAGGAAAATCATATTGTCGCTGCCGGGGGTATCAGCGAAGCGTTGAAAAAGGCGGGTGCCGCCGGGAATGTTGAAATTGAAATCGAAGTGAAAACCGTCGGGGAACTTCAGGAAGCGCTAAGGGGAAATCCGAACACGATCCTGCTGGACAATATGTCCCCTTCCATGATCAAAAAGGCTGTTGAAATCAATAAGGGCAGGGTGAGGCTTGAAGCTTCCGGCGGTATTGATTCTTCAAATATAAGGGAATACGCTCTTACCGGGGTTGACTGTATTTCACTGGGAACATTGACGCATACTATTGAAAGCGCGGATTTAAGTTTTCTGCTCGAATATGATTAAAGGGGGTACTGTTTTGCAAAACGGGATCATTTTTCTGGATTCGGTGGATTCCACAAACGAATACGTTAAAAAGAACATGACCAAGCTTAATGACGGCGCGATTGTTGTTGCCGGGAACCAGACTGCCGGAAGAGGAAGGTTCGCGAGGAAATGGAATTCGGATATCAGCGGCAATCTTTACTGCTCGGTGGTTCTTAAGGACCTTTCGTGGATTACCGCCGTTACGCAGCTTCCAGTTTTTATCGCTGTAGTTGTAAGAAGGCTGGCGTTGGCTGTTCTGGGTGACTATAAAGCGGACATAGGCTTTAAATGGCCCAATGATTTATACGCTGGAGGCAAGCTGGCGGGTATACTGATAGAAACCGAATCAGGCTGTTATATAGTGGGTATAGGATTGAATATCGCGGGTGCTCCGTACCTTAATGAGATCAAAGCATCTTCGATAGCGTCCATTAACCCCGCGTTGGCCCTGCCCACGCAGGATTCAGTTGCCGAGCAGCTCAGTAATATTCTTGACGCGGCCATATTCGAATATTCGGAGAGTGGTTTCGCGCCTTTCAAGTCTGAATGGGAAGACGCGTGTATTCATTTAAACAGGGATGTTGTATTGAATGAAAACGTCGGAGATGACATGAAAGACGGGAAAACCGTTTTTTTTATGGGCATTAACAACGACGGTTCCGCAAGGGTAAAAGGACCGGACGGCGATAAGGAATTCGCTGTGTATTACGGAGAACTTAAAATACATGACTGATGACGTTATTACAAAGGCGTTTTGTCATAATTCTCATGATCTGCTCGATAATGAAAATACTATTTCAGGTTACCCCTCTATAAAGTTGCTTTTTTGTAACGGACGGATCAGTGAATATGTTTATTTTTCCGCTGTACGTTCGGATAATACCCGGATCGGGGGAGATATGTTTGATGGCCCCGAAGGGATCAGTATTAAATGCCCGGTATGCAGGGAGGAACTTGACAGCATAGCACCCTGTTTCTGTTCGGAGAAGGGTGTTCAGGTCGCGGTTTATCTTGACGGAAAAAGAAGTTTTAACGACAGTATAGGTGTTTGCACCAACCCTGAATGCCACAATTCACTGAAAAAATCCGCATGGCAGATACTGGCGGTATCTGCGGATAACGCTGAACACAGATTGTAAGATCAACGTTTTGAGAACTGGTACCTTTTCCTGGCGCCGGACTGTCCGTATTTTTTCCTTTCAACTTCCCTGGCGTCCCTGGTTAGCATTCCGGCTTTTTTAAGGGGAGCCCTCAGCTTGGGATCAATTTCCTGCAGTGCCCTTGAAATTCCGTGCCTGACAGCGCCCGCCTGACCCGATAGGCCGCCGCCGTCTACATTAACGCTTATATCATATTTTTTATCCATATTTGTAAGTCTTAGAGGCTGCATGATAATCAGCCTGTGAGTATCCCTGGGAAAATAGTCTTCGAAGGTACGGTCATTGACCGTGATTTTACCGCTGCCGTCATTCATTATTACCCTTGCAACGGATCTTTTTCTCCTGCCTGTATATATATCGGCCTTGGTGTTTATTGTAGCCATATCAGTTAGATTCCTCCGCTAATAAAGTTGGTTTTTGCGCGACGTGGGGGTGGGCTTCTCCCCTGTAAACTTTCAGCTTGCCGATAACCTTATCCGAAAGCTTTGATTTCGGGAGCATGCCTTTGACTGTGTCATAAAACAGTTTCTCAGGGTTCTTGTCCATCTGTACAGATGCTGAAACTTCCTTAAATCCGTTGACGTATCCGCTGTGGTGGTAATATTTCTTGTTTGAAAGCTTTTTTCCTGTCAGTTTGATTTTTTCGGCATTAATTATAACTACGTAATCACCGCAGTCCGTATTCGGCGTATACTGGGGCTTGCTTTTTCCCCTCAGGATGTTTGCCACCCTGGATGCCAGCCTTCCCAGTACCTTGTCGCTCGCGTCTATAACAAGCCATTGAGGTTTTATTTCAATATTATTGAAAGTTTTAGTCGTTTTTGTAAGTTTCATCTATGTAAACTCCTGCCTAATCAAGTTTTCCGCATGAATCTATATTATCCTGATCTTTATGTCAATAAAGAAAATGCTCGATTTTTGCCATTAGATTGATTAGATTTGCAGTAATGGAAAGGTCTGCTTACCCTGTTTTGATTGTAGATGACGAAGTAAGTATACTGAACGCCCTTAAAAGGGAACTCTGCGCCATAGCTCCGGTCATGGTGGAAACGGACCCTCACGTGGCGGTTAAGATACTGGAAAAACATACTATTTCTGTCCTGATATCGGATTACAGGATGAAAGGGACGGACGGAATTGCCTTTATGGAAGGTCTTTCCGGCCTGGGATACGAACCCGTTAAAATACTTATGACGGCGTATTCCGAACTTGATCTTGTGATAGACGCTGTTAACAGGGCCGGGATATACGCTTTTATCAAAAAACCGTGGGACGGTAAGGAACTCCGGGTAATAGTAAAAAGGGCGGTGGAATTTTTCGTTACGGGCAATGAACTCGGATATTATAAGAAAAGACTGGATGAGATTGAAACTATAAAAAAAGGAATAACATCCCTGTTAGCCCATGAACTGAGGACCCCGCTTACAAGCATATCGGGATACGCAGAGCTTATAGAAAATTCGGCGTCGGACGAACAGACAAGGGCGATGGCCGTGTCTCTCAGAAACGGCGTTCGGAGACTTATGGCATTTACCGACGATGTAATAGGTATTTCACGCATTGAGTCCGGTATTCAGTCCGGGAATAACCGCGTGTTCGGTATTGCGGGTATTCTGAAATCGATCCTCGATATTGATTTAAAAAACAGCGACGCGAGCGTGAACGCGGACATGGACGATTTTACCGAAAGCCTGCAAAAGCTTAAATTATTTATCCTTAAGAACGGCTTTACGGACACAAGCGAATGCACGGAACACGATGATTTTATTTTTGTGAATTTCCCGGCTGAAGCGGAGCATGTAAACCACGGCATTAAACAGCTCAGCCTTTTTGAGGGCATGGAACCCAATGACGAAATAGTTAACTACGACGGTAATCATGGCCTTGAGATAGTGTTTGCCCAAAAGTTTTTCAAGTCCATCGGCGGTAATCTGCTGTTTGTTGAGTCGGACAAAACCAAAAGGCTGGAACTGGCGATTCCCCTGGCGGCTACAGTATCCAGACAAGGTGCTTGACAAGGGCAATCAGCATTATCACCGCTATTGATGTCAGTGTTCTTCTCTCGGAGTTCAATGCTTCACCCAGCCTGAAGATATGGCCCGAATCTATCATTTTTATGTAGAAGCTGGGGAGCCATCTCCTGAT
>JAFGOL010000222.1 GCA_016926495.1 Oligoflexia bacterium | reverse complement strand
TTGTTTCCAGTTGGTTATTTCTCCCCTGTATATTTTTCCCACCTGGTCGGTTGTCAGTTTTTTAACGGGATTATTTTTATTTACGATAATGCAAAGCCCGTCTGTAGCTATAACAAATTCCTTAACGGTGATCCCGTTTTCTTCGGCGTTTTTTATTTCTTTATCCTTTATGGACCTTGAAGCATTGGCCACGTCACACTTGTTGTTTATCAGCGCTGCGATACCCGTACCCGAACCGCCGCCGGTTACCGCGATTGCGACATTCTTGTTGCTTTTCATGTATTCTTCGGAGAGGCGCTGGACCAGGTTTACAATAGTGTCTGATCCCTTGATTTGTATCATCTCCTTGCAAAGAACAGGAAACGATAATAATGCCGACGATAAGATAATGATCGTTTTTTTCATTTTTAAACCTCCTTTCCCTCTTGTTACGGTACGGAGCATATAATACCGGTGTGAACATCCGGTTAAAAATATGTGAACTTTTTGTGAACTTTGGTCAAGTCGGATTTAATAAGGGGTGGCCTTATATACGAATTTGATCCATTGGGAAAAGAATTCAAGGCAATGCCCGCGCCATTTATTCAGCGGATTATTAATGTTAAGATTTTCCGGGGCCGTAACGTTTTTTTTGCCTTTTTCCATGTCCCTCCGGTACTCGAAAACCAGTCTTTGCGCGTCGTATTCCGGATGACCCAGATGAATCAGAAACTTTTGGTCGCTGCTTTCAAAGATTACATATCCCGCGGCGGGCGAATGCGCCAAAAGTTTTATATTGCCCTTTTTTTCTTCCTCAATGAGTACGTTGTCGGCAATACCCGTATGTCTGCTTTGCGGTACCCAGAATACGTCATCCATATCACCGGTTATGGGATGGTTGTTAACCATGTTATGAGTTTCAAAAACACCAAAAAGTTTTTTATCATAATTCATCTTATCGATTCCCATGAACTTTGCCAGGGCAAGACCTCCCCAGCAGATTCCCAATGTAGACGCTATATTCTTGCGGGCATAGGTGATTATTTCGGTAATTTCCTCCCAGTATGTTACCTGCTCAAAGGGTATTTCCTCGACCGGAGCGCCGGTCACTATCAAACCGTCGAGATGTTTTTCCTTTATGGCGTCTTCAAAATAAACGTAGAGGCTGTCCAGGTGCTTTGTATTCGTGCTTTTGTACTGGTGGGTTTTCAGGCGTATCCATATGGGTTCAATCTGGAGCACGGACCTTCCCAGCGGGAATAAAAGGCTGAACTCGTAGTCTTCGGCCTTGGGCATAATATTAAGAATACCTATTCTCAGTGCCCTTATGTCCTGATGAAGAGCGGCGTTCCTTGTTATACAGCTTATGTTTTTGTCTTCAAGCGCCTTTTTGGCATGGTAATTGTCGGGTAAAATTACTGTCATGATTTCGTTATATTAAAACTTCTTGCATTTAAGGTCAAGATTGAACTTGTTATTATCATGAGTTTTGGTATTAGTGATAACATAGGGTGGGGATATATGGTAAACACTGATACAAAAGTGGCGAATAACATTATTGAACTAATAGGCAAGACACCGATGGTGCGCTTGTCCAGGATAAGCAACGAACTGAAAGCCTTGATCATTGCCAAGCTGGAGATGTTCAACCCTATGTCCAGCGTTAAGGACAGGATTGCGTTGTCAATGATTGAAGACGCTGAAAAAAAAGGCATGCTTGTTAACGGCAGTACCATTGTCGAGCCTACCAGCGGCAATACGGGTATAGCCCTGGCGTATATATGCGCGGTTAAGGGATATAATCTTATACTTACTATGCCTGACACAATGTCCGTTGAGAGAAGAAAGCTTTTGAAAGTGTTTGGGGCCGAGCTTGTCCTGACGCCAGGGAGTAAGGGCATGAAAGGAGCCGTAGAGCAGGCCGAGTCGCTGGTGAGAGAAAATCCTGATTATGTAATGCTTCAGCAGTTCAATAATCCCTCGAATCCCCTGGCGCACAGAAGAACAACTGCCATAGAGATCATTGAATCAACCGACGGTAATTTTGATATATTTGTTTCCGGAGTGGGTACCGGAGGTACCATTACCGGAGTGGGAGAAGTCATAAAAAAGATGAAGCCTGAAGTGAAGATATACGCTGTTGAACCTGCCGCTTCAGCCGTGCTGTCCGGAGCCAAACCGGGACCGCACAAGATACAGGGTATAGGTGCGGGTTTTGTCCCGGCTGTGCTGAACAGGGAATTTATTGACGGAATTGTTACGGTTACTAATGAAGACGCTATTGCCGCGTCGAAAAGGCTCGCGCTCAAGGAGGGCATCTTTGCGGGAATTTCCTCGGGTGCCGCATTGCATGCGGCGGTGCAGCTTGCTTCAAGGGACGAAAACCGCGGTAAAACAATTGTTGTAATTTTGCCGGATTCAGGAGAAAGATACCTTTCAACGGATTTATGCGACGGGTAGGGTGAAACTGAAAGTGGAGCCCCTGCCTGGTTCACTTTCAACAGAAATTTTCCCGTGATGTGATAGTATTATGTGCTTTACTATTGAAAGGCCCAGGCCTGTTCCTCCGGCTTCTCTGGATCTTGCCTTGTCCACCCTGTAAAATCGCTCGAATATTCTTTCGATTTCGTTTTCGGGTATTCCTATACCGGTGTCCTTTATGCTTGTTCGGACAAATTCTTTGTCCGCGGATACCGTTATATCAATACTCCCCTTGTGAGAGTACTTGATTGCGTTGTCTATAATATTGAAAAGAACCTGTACGATGCTGTTCGCGTCAGCCTTTAGCATGGGAACATTATCAGGAATGTTTACGTTAAGCTTTATTGATTTATTTTCGGCGTCTTTTTTTACCTGGGGAAGGGTTTTAAACACAAGTTCTTTTATCGAGCATGGCCTGAATTCAGGTGTGAAATTTCCTGATTCTATCCTTGAAAGATCCAGAAGATCGTTTATCAGGGCTATGAGCCTGTCGGATTCCGTGAGTATTATTCTGGAAAATTCCAGGGCGTGCTTTTTATCGTTGATTGCCCCGCCCGCAAGAGTTTCGGCATATCCTTTTATGTTGGAAACAGGGGTTCTGAGTTCATGCGATACGTTGGCTACAAAGTCCTTTCTTATGGATTCAAGCCTTCTTAGCTCCGTTATATCGTGGAAAATCAAAACCGCTCCGGTGACAACTCCGTTTCGCGAAACAGCTGAAGCGTGCACGGCAAGGATCCTGCTCTCGCCGGTATCGGTATATATTTCCTTTGATACGAATTCCCTTTTAAGGGAAAGTACCTCTTTGGTCAACTCGTATATTTCCATGTTTCTTATGGTTTCCACAGTTTTTTTACCGGTTGCATTTTTGACGTTGAAAAGCTTTTCAAGCGATTTATTGATAAAAACGATATCTCCGTTATTATCAACAACCATGACTCCGTCAAACATGCCTGCAAGGATGGCTTTAAGCTTTGACTCGTTATTGGTTATTTCCTCAATCCTTGCTTCTATCTGCCCAGCCATAAAATTGAATGTGCGGGCAAGTTCTCCTATTTCATCGCTGGAATAGTGGATTATTCTTGATCCTAAATTTCCCTGTGCTATCTGTTTCGCAGTAAGGGAAAGTTTTTTTATAGGGTTTGATATGATTCCGGAAACGACAAGGCTGATAATAAGTGACATGAAAAAAGCTACCAGCAGCGAAAAAAACAGTGCGTTCGACACCGTGCCCAGTATGGAGTTGATTTCCGAGAGGGGCATGGCTATGCGGATAAAGCCTTTAAACCTGCCCGTGTTAAGCGGGATAGCGTAATACAGCATTTTCTGTTTAAGAGTCGTGCTGAACCTAATTGATTCTCCGTATCCGTTATTTATGGCGTCCTGAATTTCAACCCTTTGCAGATGGTTTTCCATTGATTCAATATCGTCAATATTTGATTCGGCCAGTATCCTGCCGTCTGTCCCTATAACGGTAATACGGAATCCCGAATTTTTTCCTGCAAGCTTGATTATCCTGTTAATGTTTTCAGTATGAATAACTGTCTCGCTTATAATCGTGTTAACAAGCTTGGCATGTTTTTGGATTCTGCCCTTAAGATTGTTATATGTTATGTCATGTAGTTTAGGATTAAGATAAAAATAAATGCCCGTTAAAATCAGGGCAACGGTAATTCCGAACATCAGGGATATTTTTGTTTTGATTGACAATATCAATTAATGTCCTCGCGGAATTTATATCCTATTCCATGAACTGTTTCTATGTACTGACCGTAGTTTTCAAGTTTTTTTCTTAGTTTTTTAATGTGGGTATCAACCGTCCTTGTTGTAACATCCGAAGAGACGTCCCAAATTTCGTTTAACAAGGACTCTCTGGTCTGGACTTTACCCTTTCTTTTTACAAGCAGGTACAGCAATGCGAATTCCTTGGACGTGAATGGTACTTCGTGTCCGTTGATAGTTATTTTATGCGCCTCGGTATCGATTTTTATTCCGGCCAGTTCTATAACGGTATCCGCGGATTCGTCCGGGTCATGTCTTTTAAGTATGGATTTAACCCTTAAAACAAGTTCCCTCGGGCTGAACGGTTTTACAACGTAATCATCTGCTCCAAGTTCAAGTCCAAGTATCCTGTCTATTTCTTCGCCCCTGGCCGTTAGCATAATTATGGGGATGGATTTGAAATCCGGATGCAGCCTTATTCTTTTACATACTTCGAACCCGTCCATGCCCGTAAGCATAATATCCAGTATGATAAGGTCGAATCTGGTTTTTTGTAATATGTGTATAACATTTTCACCTGAGCGCTCTGCGAAACATTTAAAATTAGCCTTGCTCAGGTTGTACTTAACGAGGTTGGATATGTTCGCATCATCCTCAACAATCAGAATATTGTTCATTTCAATATACCTCATCAATATTTAGGATTGCACAACTAAGCTACATAAAATTATATGAAAAGTCCAAATTAAATTGCCTATGGTAAATTGAATTACTCAACAACGTATCGCGGGCAAGTGAAATAAATGTGAACTTATCGGACTAGGGTACGGGCGCTTAAGTAAGGGTTTGAGTTGTTTACCTGTTTTTAATTTTTTCCCACGTGTCTTTTAACGTGGTAATCCTGATAAAAGGCGATGTAGTGTCTTCCGATTTCCAGAAATACCCCAGCCTTTCAAACTGGTATCTTTGAGATGCCGAATGGTTTGCCATGCTTGGTTCAAGTTTACAGTTTGAAACCTTTTTAATTGAATCAGGGTTGATGTTATCCAGAAAGTTTTCTCCTTTTTCCATGGGGTTTTCCTTGTTGAACAGCCTGTCATATAACAGGACGTCGGTATTTACGCAATGATTCGCCGATACCCAGTGCAGGGTCGCCTTGACTTTTCTTCCGTCAGGGGCGTTTCCTCCTCTGGTTTCGGGATCGTATGTGCAATGTATTTCGGTGATGTTGCCGTTGTCATCCCTGATTATATTTTCGCACCTGATAAAGTAAGCGTACCTAAGCCTGACCTCGCGTCCCGGCGAGAGCCTGAAAAACTTTTTCGGGGGATCTTCCATGAAGTCTTCTCTCTCGATATATATTTCCCTGGAGAATATAAGCTTTCTTGAACCGAGGCTGAAATCTTCAGGCAGGTACGGCGCTTCCATCTCTTCGCTAAAATTAGCCGGCAGGTTGATAATAATCACTTTGACGGGATTAAGAACGCACATGATCCTGGGTGCTACGGTATTAAGGTGGTTTCTTACGCAATCCTCCAGCAGGCTTATGTCTATGGTAGCGTCGCTTTTGCCTACACCTATTATATCGCAGAAATTCTTTATGGCCTCTGGCGTGTAACCTCTTTTGCGCATTCCGGCTATTGTCGGCATGCGC
>JAFGOL010000221.1 GCA_016926495.1 Oligoflexia bacterium | reverse complement strand
GGATGAAAAGTTCAGGGCGCTTGTTGATCTTACGTCATGGGAAAAGGACAGTTTCAGCCCGATCAGGTACGCGGTATGGCTCAAGGTTGTTTCCGTGTTCAAACCCCTTGAAGCGCTGAGAGAACTCAGGCGCATGGACAAGGACGAACTGCTCCTGTTTATTTCTTCCGTCCTGAGCATAGACTGGTACAATCCTGACGACATATACGAAGGCGAGGCGACCCTCTCGCCGGATAATTCCTTTATTCTGATACCCAAAGACGGCAATCTCGAAAGCGAGCTCAGCAGCCTGGCCGTCGGTATCATAAACGCCGCGTATGCCGGAGGCATTGCTTTCGGAAGGGAGCTTTGCGTTGATTCCATGGGCATGATGTACTCGGCTACCGAGGAGGAAAGTTTCAACAACAGGAACTCGCGGCTCGCGGACGAGGGAATACCCACTTACATAGAAGCCCTTGAACTTTTTCATTACGAGGACCCGTCGTCGCTCCTTAAGCGGCTTGTAAAAATGGTTGGGGACGAGGAGTATAAAAAACATTCGCCGTCAACAGGGTATCTTATATCGGGTTTCACCGTGCTGCCCAGGGCCTTCTGGGAGGACAGGTACGAGCTTGAAAAGGAACTCGTGGACGATCTCAAGGTTGAGCTCAGCGCCCTGCTTACTGCGTCCATTGTAGTAAACAACGCGCTGGACAGGGACGCGGAGCATATAAAGGGCATAATAGAACGGAGCAGGTCTTATTTTGCCCTGGGCCTTGAGCTTCTTATTGAAGAAGCGCCAAAGGCTTTTACAGTGGACAAGATGCTCAGGTTTATAAAGCTGAGGCACCTGTTCAGGCTGGGATTTTCCCTGCTGATTGATTTAAAAAAGAACGCTGCCAACGTCTCGTCCGCCGTTAAGGATTTTGCCGAACCCGTGGCGTTTACGGCTGACGAGGAGGAATTCCTCAACAATCTTCTGCAACCCATTCCCATGTTCAAACCGTCCTTAACAGACGCGGCCCTGCCTTTCGATGATCTTTCCCGACTCAAGGACGCGAGAAAGCTTCTGTCGATCCTCGCCTCAAAGATTGTTAAAAAGTAAATTTTGTCAAATCAGCTTTTTGCCTATCTCGACCAGGTCATCAGGCTTGTAAGCGTAAAAGTTCGCGCCTTCCTCTTTCAGCGTGCGTGCCGAATTTGCTCCCCATGTCACGACTATGATGGGAATTTTAGCGTAATTGCATGCGTCAATGTCGCGGATTTCGTCACCGACGTATATAACCTCGTCTTTTTTCAGCCTTTCCTTTTTTATCAGCTTTTTTATGCTCGCCCATTTGCCGAAGGCGGGGCTGTTCGTGTAAAGAAAGCTGAAGCAGTCCTCTATTTCGTTGTTCTTCAGTATCTTAAGGGTGTTTTTCGTACTGTTGGACGTAAGTATCCCCAGCTCAAAATGTTTTTTAAGCTCTGTAAGGGCTTCCTTTATCCCGGGAAAAACCCTTACGTCATCAGCCTTTTGGCTGAGCAGCCTTTTTATCTCTCTTGCCCACAGTACAAGGCGTATCTTGCCGAGGTTAAGGTGCGATACAAGGAACTCCTTGAAGGAAAGGTCCCTTATTACCGGGGAATCTTCAATCCGTTCATACCTGTATTTTTCCGCGAGCGCGTTAGCGCAATCAAGGCCCACCTGGAACGAGTCCGCTATGGTCCCGTCAAGATCGAATATTATGGTTTTAATACCCTGCATCCGCATGAATATACAGGTACCATTAAAAAAAATCAATACTTGTAATAATGCGGTGTTAGGGTAATCTATTGCCCATGGATAACATAACGTGGAGAGACTTTTCCTTTTCGGGAAATTATATCAACGGGCGCTTTGTTATTCCGGAGCATCCGGGTTTTTACGTTGAAAAGCGCAATCCCTCGGATTTATCCGAGCTTACAGCCAGGATACCGGTCTATTATCCCCATTGCGATGAGGCCGTTGAACGGGCCTGTAATATTTTTCCTGAATGGGCTTCCATAGAGAGCAGGGCAAGGTTCGACATACTGAAAAGGCTGAAAAATTCAATAGAGATGCTGTCCTCATGGCTTGTCGAGCTTATCGCGCGTGAACTCGGAAGGCCGATATGGGATGCCAAGCAGGAAATAAAAGTGGCCCTGCATGACATGAACACCTATTTTGAAACACTGGAGTCCTATTCCAGTTTCAGCGATGAGGAAATTTTAAGGGATTCCGATGTCGTGGAACTTTACAAGCCCATCGGCGTTGTAGCCATAGTGGCGCCCTTCAACCAGCCGGTACTGTACCCGCTGCGTTCCATAGTCAGTTCCCTGCTTTTGGGAAATACTGTTGTTTACAAGCCGTCCGAGCATTGTCCCCTTGTCGGGCAGGTGCTGGCCGAGGCTGTGCATAATTCAGAAATTCCCAAGGGCGTTTTCAACATGGTACACGGCGAAAAGGAAATATCAAAGAGGCTGATCACACACCGCAAGGTCGCTTCCGTTTTTTTCAGCGGGACTTTTGAAACCGCCACCAAGGTTTCAAGGTATATCTCCGAGGATTACTGGAAGATACTTATAATGGGCACAGGCGGAAAAAACGCCGGTATAGTCATGCCGGACTGTAATTTTAATACCGCGGTTACCGAGTTACTGCTGGGTTCGTTTATCAGTTCGGGACAGAGGAGCAATGGTATAAGGCGGATTTTCGTTCATTCCCAGATTGCCGACAGGTTCATTGACGAGTTTCACGCAAAGGCAAAAAAGCTGAAGGTCGGCCATCCTCTCGACGAGTACAAGGGGCAGAAACCTTTTATGGGGCCGCTTATATCAGAGCAGTCCATGCAGAATTACCTGAGGCTTCAGGGCATAGGCCAGAGGGAAGGCGCCGAGATTCTGATGAGGGGAAAGGAAATAGAAGTCAGCGGCGATTACAAGGGATACTATGTTACGCCGTCCATCAATATTACCGACCAGTTGAAGGAGGACGGAATTTACAATACCAGCGAGATCTTCGGGCCTAACGTGGCCATTAAACGCTTTGACAATATCGGGGAAGTTGTGGCTTCGCATAATACCTGTGATTACGGCTACGGCCTCAGCATATTCACCAATTCCAGGGAAAACATAGCCCGTCTTGTAAGGGAATGTGACGTCGGGCAAATCTATATTAATACGATTACGTTCGGAGAGTCCGTCAAGTATCCTATCGCGGGCTACGGAAGATCGGGCAATTCAAGGCCGGAGGGCAGCCTCAGCTCTTTTTACCTGAGGAAGCCGCTGGTTTTATACAAGAGGGATTCGGTAAGGGAAAACGTTGACCTTTTTCCTTACAAGGAGCTTGGTGAACTGTGAGGTTCAGGCTGAGAAAGTTTATAGCTGTTGCCGTGCTGCTGCTTTTCCTTCTTGTATTTTATAATATCGTGTCATTCCTGGTTTTTCTGTATTCTTCTGCGGGGCACGATGATACGAACGTGGTCATATATGTCAAGCCCGGGAGTTCTTTCAGCTC
>JAFGOL010000220.1 GCA_016926495.1 Oligoflexia bacterium | reverse complement strand
TTCCATATATTCCGGAGCGGCTTTAATTAACAGGTTTAATATTGTTGAATTTGAGGACAGGGCAATGCTTGGCAAGGCCGGAAGAAATCTTTTCGCGGCAGCGCAGAATGCCCCTGTTAAAACGGGTATTAATACATCAATAGAGCAGGGTGTTCTTGAGGGTTCAAACGTTAATCCGGTATCCGAGATGATTGACCTTATTTCCACAACAAGGGTTTTTGACGGTCTTAATAATGCCATCAGGGCATACAGTGATATGGAGTCCAAGGGTACGAATGTACTGGCTGACATGAATCAATAGGAGGATTTATGATTACGGTTATTATCTGCTTAATGATTAACTCAAGTTTCGCGATATTGGAATCCTTACACACCGCGGCATCGGGCATGGAGGCGCAGAAACTTGTAATAGATTCTCTTGCCAATGATTTTGCGAACCTTAATACAACGGGATTCAAAAAAAGCAGGGTGGACCTTCAGGACCTTCATTACAAGACAATCAAGGGTGCGGGAACATTGACTACGCTTGATACCAGGCATCCGGTTGGTATACAGGTGGGCAGGGGTGTGAAGGTATCAGCCATACACAGAGTCTTCGAAGAAGGAGCCATAAAGGCTACCGGTAATTCAATGGACATGGCTATTGCGGGTAACGGTTTTTTCGCGGTACTTCGTCAGGGCAATGTCTATTATACAAGGGACGGTTCATTTTCGCGTGACGGAAACGGAAGAATTGTTACAAAGAACGGTTTCCCTTTGCAGCCCGAGGTAGCTTTGCCTGTGGAATCTAAAGGTTTCACCGTTTCTACGGATGGTGTGGTTACAACCATTAATAATCAAAATGAAACAGAAGAAGTGGGGCAGGTACAAATTGTAAACTTTGTAAACCCGGCCGGTCTTAGTAGTGAGGGCTACAACCTGTATCTTCCTACTGAAGCATCCGGCAATCCCGTTACCGGAACACCGGGTTCCGACGGCATGGGTATTATTCAGCAGGGTTTTCTTGAAAGCTCAAATGTGAACGCGGTTACAGGCATGGTTGACATGATTGCCGCGCAAAGAGGATATGAACTTAACTCCAAGGTTATTCAGGCTGCTGATCAAATGTTGCAGTCCGTGACTAATTTAAGGTAGAGGAATGCTTATACTTATTATTAATATTGTGGCCTCCCTGTTTCCGGCTTCCGGGCATCCGGTAAGGATAAGGCTTAATGATTTCGCGGAAGTTCAGAATATTAGTAATATAATGCTGGGGGAAATATCCGGGATAGAATGTGACAATGATTGCGATAGTCTTAAATATGTAAAAATAAATTCTTCCAAAGGTTATGTGACAAGTTACGATGTGCTCCTGGCATTAAGGCAAAGGGGCGTTAATCCTCAAATAAACGGAAAAGTGACAAAAGTCCGACGTTCGGGATTTGCCAATGAAATAAATGAATTAACCAATGAAATCAAAAGGCATGTCCAAAAAGAGTGTAATATCAGAAAACCGGAGATCAGGGTTACTATTATGGAAACGGGTACTCTACAGGTTAGCGGCATTACGGGTAAAGAGATAGTGGCTTCCTCATGGAATTGCGTGAGCGGCAGTGTGCGCTTTTATATAGGCAAGGACCTGTCAGCATCGGTTTTAACAAATATAGATATAGAGGGAGATGTTGTTGTAGCTGCTGATGATATAAAGCCCGGTACGGTTATTAATGAAAATAACATACGTTTTGCAAGGAGCAGGATTACGGCTCCTTCATACATGTCGGATAAAAGCAGAATTGCCGGTCAGAGAAGCAGGTGTTTTATAAAATCCGGTCATACTGTTAATATTTCATGCGTTGAGCCTGTTCCGGACGTTTTACGGGGCGAGGTAGCCTCCCTTTTAGTTAAGTCACGCGATCTTTTGCTTTCCACCTCTGCCAGGGTGCTGGAGGACGGAAAAGCAGGGCAGATCGTGAAAATCAAAAACCTGTTTACCGGAAAGCTTATGCAGGCAAAAGTCGTTGATTCAAAAAAACTGGAGGTAGAGGTGTTTTGATGAAGGCAACGGTTAACCTGGCAATTTTATCATTAGTGCTGTCATCCTGCTCGTCTACGCTTCAGTCCTTTAAACGTCATGTCGGTGGTGAACCTGAAAAAATAAGAGTGGCATCCAACAAAGCGTCAACAAACGCGCAAGGTGAAGACGGAGCGCTAAATTATCAGGAAGAGGAAATCAAGTTTGATGACAGTTATGTTTCTTCAAGGCCCGCTCACAATCCCCTGAACCGGTCTCAGACGGACGACGCCAGCCTGTGGGACGGCAGCAGCCAGCAGAGTTTTCTGTTTTCAAGAAATCTTCAGAAGAAGGTCGGGGACCTTGTGACAATAAAGCTGGAGGATACTACGAAGGCCCAGCTTCTAGACGAATATAAGTCAGAGTATTCCTCCATAAGCACAAAGTCTAAAAGAAAAAAATATGTTAAGCGACTTATGGGCGGCAAGAAGGAGTTTTCGAGGTCCGAAGTAAGAAGGATGCTTGCAAAAAGCGCTTCATTTTCCGAGAAGCTGACAAAAAAGCAAAAGGCCCCAAAGTCTAGCAAGAAGAGAATACTGAGTTCGGACGAGATAACCGCCAGGGTTGTGCAGGTTATGCCTAACAGTTCGTACAAGATCCAGGGTGTTCAGAGCCTTTTGATCAAGAAGAAGCCGTATAAGATGCTGCTTTCCGGACTCATCAAGTCATCCGACATAGGACCGGACGACTCTGTCGTATCGTCAAGAATGATAGACAAAAAGGTCAAGTTTATAAAGATAGGTAACTGAGGAGAATGGGAATGCTTTTTTTATCCAAAATTTTCGTGGTTCTTGTTTTTATCATAAATGATGCAAGCGCTGTAAGAATAAAGGATCTCAGCAATATCAAGGGTGTAAGGGAAAACATGCTGATAGGTTACGGGCTTGTCGTGGGCCTTGACGGTACAGGCGACGGAAAAAGCCCTTACACAAGCAAGTCGCTTTCTCAAATGTTCCGAAGAATGGGGGTGGAAGTAACCAGCGAAGAAGCAACTTCAAAAAACGTAGCGGCGGTAATAGTTACGGCGACATTGCCTCCCTTTCCGAGAGTTGGAAACAAAATTGATGTAATAGTATCGTCTGTAGGGGACGCTAAATCATTGCAGGGAGGAACGCTGCTTGTTACTCCCCTTAAAGCCAATTCGCAGGATGTGTACGCCGTTGCCCAGGGTCCCGTGTCAATAGGCGGGTTCGCGGTTAAGGGCAGCAAGGCATCAACTCAAAAGAACCACGTCACGGTCGGAACTATTCCCAACGGAGCTATTATAGAAAGGGAATTACCGCTGGATTTCAGTAATATCAGTAACTTTACCCTGGCGCTTCATAACCCGGATTTTTCAACAGCCGCGAGGGTGGCGCATGTTATCAACCAGGACCTGGGCGGAAAGTACGCTACAGCGCTTGATCCCGGGACCATAAAAATATTCGCTCCTTACGGATACAACGGCGGGTCGGTGGAGTTTCTGGCCATGATTGAAAGCCTTGATGTTGTTCCCGATATGAGGGCGAAGGTTATAATCAACGAAAG
>JAFGOL010000219.1 GCA_016926495.1 Oligoflexia bacterium | reverse complement strand
CTGCGTGGGGCTGGAGGAGTGATTAAGTTAGGGGATTTAATAAATACCCTTGACTTTATCTGTTAACTTTTATACAAAATTGCGACATTTACTTACCATCAAAACCAGGGGGGTGATTTTTTTGCCAGGCGTTCGTATCCGTGAAGGTGAATCATTCGAACAGTTGCTTAAAAGGTTTAAGAAGCAGTGTGAAAAGGCAGGAGTCCTCGCTGAAGTTCGAAAAAGAGAGCACTTTGAAAAGCCTTCTGTAAAAAAGAAGAAAAAAACAATTGCTGCTCAGAAAAGAATTATGAAAAAGCTGAGAAAGCTTTCTCGCAGAGACTGATAATTTTTAACATTAAAAACAATTAAAAGGTTTTTGATTTGGCTCCGGTAAAGATAACTCAGGACAATGTCAGGGACGTGAAGGACAGGCTGGACCTTGTCGACATAGCCAGCGAGTGGATTGATCTGAAAAAAATGGGTGATAACTACAAGGGGCTTTGTCCTTTCCACAGGGAAAAGACCCCGAGTTTTGTGATCAACCAGTCGAAGCAGATATACCACTGTTTTGGCTGCGGCGCCGGCGGGGACCTTATCAGCTTTGTGCAGAACGTGGAAAACCTTCCCTTTGCCGAAACCATAATCAAGCTCGCTGCCCTTGCGGGGATTGAACTTAAGGAAGAAGGCTCCGCCGTATCCAGAAGGATTGCGGACAAAAAAGAAAGGCTTGCGGAGCTGAACCTTATGGCAAAGGATTTTTTCTATAAAACACTGAATTCCGGTACCGGGAATAAAGGGTCGGAATACGCCGCCAAAAGAGGATTATCAGCGGAAACCATGGAGGCATTCAGCATCGGTTACGCGCCGGACGCGTGGGATGAACTTACAACGCTTTTTACAAAAAAGGGAAAATCGCTCGCTGAAGCCGTGTCCCTTGGCCTGATCAAGGAAAAAAACGGCAAATACTACGATGTCTTCAGAAGCAGGCTCATGTTTCCCATTCTTGATCACAGGGGGCAGATACTCGCTTTCGGCGGCAGAAAGCTTGACGTAAATACTGACGAGACTCCCAAGTATATAAATTCGAGGGAAAGCGAACTCTATGTCAAGGGCGACACCCTTTACGGCATTTACCAGAACAACCGCAATATCAGGGAGGAGGGATACGCGATTGTTGTTGAAGGTTACATGGACCTTGTGAGTTTGTACCGGTACGGGATCAAAAACGTGGTCGCGACGCTCGGTACCGCCTTTACGGAAAAGCAGGCGAAGCTTTTAAAACGATATACCGACAGGGTTGTGATGTTTTACGACGGAGATAATGCCGGGATCAATGCCGCGAAAAAATCCCTTCCCATGCTTTTACAGAATAACTTCAGGGTTGACGCCCTTATACTTGAAAACGACATGGACCCTGATGACGCGGTAAAAAATTACGGAAGGGACCTTATTGTATCAAGGCTGAAAGACGCCAAACCCCTGCTTGCCAGGGTTATCACCGACAGCTTTTCGGGAGATTTTGCGATAGGCAAAGTATCGGAATCCACGTCAAGGGTGCTTGATTACATCGCCCTTATACCGGATCACGTTACGCAGGCTTTATGGATAAAGGAGCTTTCGATAAGGAGCGGCCTTAATATCAGGGAGCTTAACAGGATGCTCAGGGAGCACGGAAAAGATATTGCCGCGGACAGGGGACGGAAGCAGCCGGTAAAAATGTCGCAAAGGACTAATGCAATTTCAAGGCCAAAAAATGTTCCGAATTTATATAAACATCTTGTGCGAATATTAATTAAAAATATAGAATATTGCGCTTGTATTTTTGAAGAAGAGTGGGATATGTATATCCCTAATGATCTTAGAAACATGCTTTACAGGATCAGGGATATTAAGAGTGACAGGGGGGTTTTTGCCGATTCCGACTGGATGACGATAGCCAGGGAAGAGGGTTTTCAATGGATTGAATCCGAGTTCAGCAGGGAGAGCCTTAAAAGAGACGGTGACGAAGGTCCGGATATTGAAAGTAATTTCAGGGGCTGCATGTTATGGTTCAAGGAAAATTATCTTAAAAACAAGAGGCAGGAATATTTCACCAGGATAAAAGAAGGCGAAAAAACGGATAAGACTTTACGTGAATACGAGGCCATTGTACAAGAGATAAACCAATTGAAGAGGTGAAGCATATATGTCAGAACATTCTATCGAAAAAGCCAAGGAAGCGTCCGTACGCGAGCTGATTGGGCTTGGCCTGAGCAAGGGTTTTCTAACGTTCAACGAGATTGACGATACTCTTCCGTCCGATATCAGCGAAAAGGAAGAGATTGACGCCATTTTGCTTTTGATAGAGCAAAGAGGGATAAAAATAGTAGAGAACGAGAAAAAATATCTTAAGTCAAGATCAAGCATGAATATAGTCGACAAGATAAAGGAAGACGACGAGATGGAAGGCTCCGACATATATTATGACGATCTTGAAACCGTCAGCGGCGGAGTAAGCGACCCTGTAAGGCTTTACCTCAGGAAAATGGGCGGAGTGTCCCTGCTTTCCAGGGACGGCGAAATTGAAATAGCCAAAAGGATCGAGGAAGGCGAAAACCGCATTTTAAACGTAGTGTTCAACTCCGAGCTGGGCATAAGCGGTATCGTGGACCTCGCTGACAAGTTGAGAAAGGGCAGGTACAAGGTGTCCGACCTTGTTAAGGGTGGCGACGACGTGGAGAACGCCATCAACGAGGACACGTTACAGGAAAAGATACTCAAGAGCATAGAATTCATACAGGAAAAATTCGTTGAAAACATGGACCTGGGCAGGAAGTTAAAAGCCTGTACGGGCAGCAAGATCCAGATTAAAAAGTATACCGACTCCGTGGAAAAAAATAAAACAGATATGAGGGATTCTTTTAAGGAGATAAACCTTAACAGAAAAACGATCAACAAGATTAACAGCAAGTTCAAGGTGTATTTTCAGCAGATAAAGCAGGCTGAAATGGCAATAAAGAGGCAGCTCAGAAAGGTACAGGTTTTGGACGTAAAGGAATTCGACGATTTAAGGAACGCCTTAAGGAAGGACGACAAACTGGAAGCAAAGTACAAAAAGGAGCTTGGCATAAACTGCGCGTACCTGGACGAGCTTTCAGCCCTGATTGGGGAGCACGAAAGGACGTTGAATAAAATAGAGGGTGACGCAAAGATAAGCCTGCCGAATCTGAAGCAGCTTTGCCAGGAAATAATCGAGGGCGAGCGGCTTGCGGACAGGGCCAAGAACGAGCTTGTTGAAGCCAACCTGAGGCTTGTTATCAGTATCGCTAAAAAGTATACAAACAGGGGGTTGCAGTTTCTTGACCTGATACAGGAAGGAAACATCGGCCTTATGAAGGCTGTTGACAAGTTTGAATACAAAAGGGGCTATAAGTTCAGCACATACGCTACATGGTGGATAAGGCAGGCAATAACAAGGGCCATAGCGGACCAGGCAAGGACCATCCGTATACCGGTGCATATGATCGAAACCATAAACAAGCTCATAAGGACGTCAAGGGCGCTGGTGCAGGAAATAGGCAGGGAGCCCACTCCGGAAGAGATTGCCGAAAGAATGGAGATGTCCGTTGACAAGGTAAGAAAGGTCCTGAGGATTGCCAAGGAACCCATATCACTTGAAACCCCGATTGGCGAAGAGGACGATTCGCATCTCGGGGATTTTATAGAGGATACTTCCGTTGTATCACCGACTGAGGCTGTTATAAATATCAGCCTGTCCGAGCAGACAAGAAAGGTGCTTTCCACCCTTACGCCCAAAGAGGAGAAGGTCTTAAGGATGAGGTTTGGTATCGGCGAAGAAAGCGACCACACCCTTGAGGAAGTCGGGCAGGATTTTGACGTAACAAGGGAAAGGATAAGGCAGATAGAGGCAAAAGCCCTTCAGAAGCTGAGGAGGCGAAGCAGGGCCAAAAAACTGAAACCCTTTATAGACGGTTCAAATTAAGGGTTTTTATTAAGACTTGCGGTTTTCGCCCTTTTATTATATATCTCACACCAAGCTTTTTTGACAATTTTTGCAAAAAACACCAGTGAACAAGGTGTGTTTTGCAAGTATTTGGTCTTTAGACGAGGAAGGCGAGTTTTTGCGACGCAGGCGTAGCTTAATGCTACATCGAGGAGGAAAAACGAGCCTGACAACGTATAAAGACAAAAGACGCCGCAAAAAGGGCCTATAGCTCAGTTTGGTAGAGCATCCGGCTCATAACCGGATGGTCCCAGGTTCGATCCCTGGTGGGCCCACCATTTTAAACCGGAGGTATTTTTTGTTTGATATATTAAACAGTCTCAGAATTATTGATGAAAAGATCAGGGAACTTAAGCGTAAAAAAAAGAACACGCCCGAAAACCTTGTCAGCCTTAAAAAATCGCTTATGGAAAAAGAGCGGAAGTTTAACGAGAAAAAGAATAATGTTGAAGATCATAAGTCCAAAGAAGACAAGATCAAAGACTCTATAACGGATCAAAAGGACAAGCTTAAAAAAGCAGAGACCAAGCTTACCGAAGTTAAAAACGCCAAGCAGTACCAGGCCGGATTAAAAGAGGTAAGTCAGCTTAAAAAATCCGTCAGCGACATGGAAAAGCAGGAATTGGGTCTGATGACCCAAGGCGAGGAACTTACAAAAGCCTTTAGCGACACGGAAAACGAGTACAGGGAGTTTTGTAAAACGTACGAGGCCGGCCTTATAAAGGTCAAGGACAGTTACAATCTTATTGAAAGGGACCTCGTGGACCTGGCGGATGAGAGGGAATCAATACTCAATTTACTTACGGATGACGTTAAGCAGAAATATCTGAAGGTACACAAAAACAACTCCGGGCACGCGATTTCCCTGTTAAGTAACGGAAGGTGCGGGGCCTGCAACATGATGCTTCCGCCGCAGCTCTGCAACCAGGTACTCAAGGCTGATTCAGTGCATATCTGTCCGTCTTGCCAACGAATAGTAATTCATATATCATAGCTGCCTGCAAGAAGGGCGGGCAATCGCTCTATTCATATAGGGAGGAAAGTCCGGGCACCATAGAGTAGCGTAGCGGGTAATTCCCGTCCGCCGTGAGGCGAGGAACAGGGCAACAGAAAGAATGTACAGGGTTTAGGCCGCTGTAGTGAAATCAGGTAACCTCTGCGTGGTGCAAGGCCAAATAGACGCATGAAGGGGCTTTTGGTCCCTGAAAGGGTTACTCGTCCCAGATGCGTGGGTAGGCTGCTTGAGCCTTCCGGTAACGGCAGGCCCAGAGGAATGATTGCCAAGGGAGCTTGCTCCTGAACAGAACCCGGCTTACAGCCCTTCTTGCCTGGAAAAATAACCAAAATTATTTTCTTTCTGACTCAGGCCTGGGAGGTGGCTCTGAAGGTAGTTCCGCGGCAGGGCCATAAGTATAAATATGACCTCTTAGCATTTGTGCAGCTTTTTTAAAATTTGCGTGTTTTAATCTTTCTACAATATCTTCAGGCCATTTATAAAGGGATTCATCTTCTGATTCTGAAGATTCTTCAACATTCTCTGGATTAATTTCTGACGTACCTTCCGGAACAGGGTTATCAGAACTCATAAGTAAATTTAAAGCATTTCCGGCGGCACCGGTAGTATCTTCTATCGCGTTAGCAGCATCATTACCGGTAACAACAATCGCAGTACTGTTATTACCTGTTGCAGCCCCTGCATAAACAGGTTCTTGGACAGATATAACATCCTTCATCTTTTGCCACAACGTAGTAACTCCACTCCGCAAATAAATTGCTCCTCTGGTAATATAAGAACTGGCTACATTATATGCACGGGCAAAACCCGGTATTCTGTTTGGATTAATATATCTTGACAGAGGTTCCAGATACCTCCCCACTGTTGATAAATACCTTGAACCTACCTGACCAAGAACAGGTAATGCAGCCCAGAGCCCTAAAACGCCGGTTCCGATAGTACCGACTCCTGTAATGACTTCTTTTGCTAATTTATCCGGTTTGTTATACCAAGGCTTGAAGTAAACTGCTTCTTCTACTATAACAGAAACTTTTGAACCGGTGTTGGTTGAATTAATAATAAAATTATTTGTATAACAAGAAGGACTAAACGGGTCTGTCCCTTCTTGTTGATCTATTGTATGCTGATAAAAGTAATTGTCTGGTACAAAACTTTCTAATTCTCCGTCGCTGTATAATCTTTGTTCCATCTGGTTAATAATTATCACAAAAAGTGGGATCAAGGCTTTTCCCTCTTCTATTCCGTCTCTGATTAATTTTGATAGTTCACGTTTATCAAAAGTTATAAGAGGGTCATTTTCAGCTTCCTCAAACAAAACCCCGAGTTTATCCGACAAACAAGCTTCTTTAGGTGTTTCTTGTATATCAAGTTCTGTTAAATTGAGTGCTAAAACATTGATCGTGTTATCATCAGCTTCAACAAGGCTTGCGCAGTATTCATAATTTTTTATTGCTATATGAAAACCAATATAGTCCAAACCAACTTCTACAGCTCCCAGGG
>JAFGOL010000218.1 GCA_016926495.1 Oligoflexia bacterium | reverse complement strand
GACTGGCCGTACGCCAAAAGGACGTTCTGGAAATGACAACAAGGCTGAGCGGGGGAGCGGAGTTTTCAATAGATCAGCCGCTGGGAAACACGGAAGACGGAGAAACCACCTTTTTATCAACGCATCAGGATAACACGAACAGGCCTGATATTATCGTTGAAGAAAAGGACGCGCAGGAATATCTCAGAAACAGGCTGGAAGAATTCGCGGTTACGCTAAACGAAAAGGAAAAAGTCATTCTGAAGGAAAGACTGCTAAGCGAAGCTCCGAAGACCCTGCAGGAAATCGCGGACAGTTTCGGCATATCCAAAGAGCGTACAAGGCAGCTTGAAAGCAGGATACTGCAAAGACTGAAAGACAACCTTTCGGACCTAGATCCAGGATAAAACACGTCCGTTTTTTGTGCCCGTAACCTTACCATTTTCCCAGGCGATCTTTCCGTTAACAATCACAAGATCAATTCCCTCTGCCGGGAAACGGGGATTAGCCAGGTTTGCGAATGTCTTTACGTTAGCAGGGTCCGTAAGGACCATATTGGCTTCCTTCCCCCTCTTTATACCCCAGTTAATCCTGAAAAAACCCGCGGGAACCGTGGCCAGTTTATTACTCATCTGAAAAATATCATTTTTGGAATAATCTATAATATACTTTGGAATAGCGCCGAACATATCGGGCACGGGACGATTATTCGAAAATCCCGTAGTTGCCGGCACTATAAAAGGAAGCGCAAAAGCCTTTTCCAGAATCCTGGGATTGATCAGATCGTATTCGAAGAATATTTTATCAATATCAAAAACAAGAAAATTAAGAAGCGTGTCCAGTATATCTTCATCCCTTTCCCTGGCTATATTCTTTACAAGCCAGCCGTTGTATTTTGAAAGTTCCTTGTCAGAGGCTGATATCAGCCTCATACCGTTAAAAGCTTTCTCGTATGTTTTCAGGGATTCCGAGATGTTCGCCACGTTACTCTTGTCCCTTAACCTGACCCGTATCTCCTCGCCCGAACTGCTTTTCAAGAAATCAGGCAGCATATCCGTAAAACTCATCATTCCGGTTGTATAGGAAGGGATGTCCACGAGCAGTTCCTTTACGTCCTTTTTCTTTTTATCAAGCAGACTCAGGGACGCGTCCCACTCATCATCATTGGAAGGACATAACCTGCTCAGATGCAGCCTTAGCCCATATTCTTTTGCGATGGCCAGGCATTTTTCAATCTCAGCTACGACACCTTCAACACCCTCAAGGGAAATGTTCAGAACGGCATCCTGACTTTCAAGAATGGCCAGTAACGGCGCCATCTCGTCCACGCTGTCCCAACCCAGGGATGACGGCTTTTTAGACGCTGATATCGATAAACCCACAGAGCCCTCATCAAGTGACTTTTCAAAAAGGTATTTAACGGCCGATATGGCGGCCGGACTTAAAACAGAATCCCTTGATGACTCAAGACGCAATGTACCATGAGGCGCATAGTAGAGAATATTAGTGGAAATTCTGTTATCAAGAGCTTCAAGATAACCGCCGACACTTTTCCAGCGCCAGTTAAGCTGGGGGTTACCAAGCGAAGCATGTACGTACTGGCCGTGCAACATATAGTTTTTTTTGGAAACCGGAGCAACGGAAAAACCATCCTGCCCGATAACCTCAACGGTAATTCCCTGTGAAACGGTTGACATCCTGGTCGGCTCGGAAACCATTGAAAGATCACCGCGGCTGTGAACGTCAAAAAAACCCGGCAGCATGTATTTGCCTGCGCCGTCAATCACTCTTTCAAACCGTTCCAGGGGCAGATTAGGCTCAACGGAAAAAATATCTATGATCCTTGAGTCAACAATAACTATTCCACCAATATACGATTTCCTTTTTGTTTGGTCAAACAGGTTAACATTGTGAATTAATATATCCATAATATCCTATACTTTAGCATAGTTAGGTAATTTCTACAACGCAATGCAAAAACCAATCAAATTTATCTTTGACCTATATAAGTATTGTCAGTAATAAATGTCCTTAATTATTATACCTATGTCATAATCTTTATACCCGGATTATGACTTTGTTTAAAAACTAAAGGAGCTAAATATGGAAACAGTCACAGACAGGTTGGAACTACTAAAAACCGAGAAACAAAAAGTCAGCTATCCTTCAGGAAAAAACGCCGCTGACAAGCAACATAAAAAAGGCAAGCTGACAGCACGCGAACGTATCAATCTTTTGTGCGACAAGGGAACTTTCACGGAAATCAACGGATGGGTAAAAACAAGGTTCACGGATTTCGATCTCGATAAAAAAGCAATATATTCGGATGGTGTAATAACCGGGTATGGACTCGTAAACGGAAGGATAACATATATTTATGCCCAGGATTTTACCTCAATGGGAGGAAGCCTGGGGGAAATGCACGCCCTTAAAATAACAAGACTTCAGGAACTTGCTGTACAGAACGGGGCACCTTTCATAGGGCTTAATGACTCAGGCGGAGCAAGGATTCAGGAAGGAGTGGCATCACTCGCGGGCTTTGCCTCAATCTTTTACAGAAATACCATGGCAAGCGGTGTTATACCCCAGATATCGGCCATTATGGGTCCCTGTGCCGGAGGAGCGGTTTATTCCCCGGCTATCACGGATTTTACGATCATGACAAAGAATTCATATATGTTTGTTACCGGACCCAATGTCGTTAAGGAAGTTACAAATGAAGATCTCACCTTTGAGGAGCTTGGAGGAAACGAGGTCCATTCCGGCACAAGCGGCGTAACACACTTCGTCGCCGAAGACGAATATGAATGTATAGAATTGATAAAACAGTTGCTCTCCTATCTTCCCCAGAACAACCTTGAGGACCCTCCCTATATGGAATCCGGCGACTCTCCGCTCAGAATATGCGAGGAACTTAATACAATAATACCCGACAACAACAACAAGCCCTACGATATGATTAAACTGATAAGCACTGTTCTGGATAACGGAAGCTTTTTCGAAATTCACCGAAATTTCGCTCAGAATGTTATTGTGGGACTTGGAAGACTCGGCGGACATGTAGCCGGAATAGTCGCGAATAATCCCTCGGTACTTGCGGGAGTTCTGGACATAAACGCGTCGGTAAAAGCCGCAAGATTTATCAGGTTCTGCGACGCCTTTAATATACCCATAATTTCTTTCGTCGACGTTCCCGGCTTTTTACCGGGCCTTGAGCAGGAATCAAACGGCATAATAAGGCACGGGGCCAAAATGCTTTTTGCGTACAGCGAGGCTACAGTACCCAAGCTTGCCGTAATTACAAGAAAGGCATACGGCGGAGCATACTGCGTTATGAGCAGCAAACAGATAGGCAGCGACTATAACCTTGCGTGGCCGACGGCTGAAATAGCAGTCATGGGCGCAAAGGGAGCCTGTAACATTATATTCAAGAAAGAGATTGATGAATCCGCCGACCCCCGGGAAACCGTTGAAAGATTATCCAAAGACTTCAACGACAGGTTCCTGAACCCCTATATAGCCGCCAAGCTTGCCTATATTGACGATATTATCGAACCGTGCGAAACAAGACTCGCCCTTTTCAAATCACTCGAGGCCAATATCGGCAAAAGGCAGACCAGACCAGCAAGAAAACACGGGAATATACCCCTTTAAGGAGAGATACAGATGTTCAAAAAAATACTCATCGCGAACAGGGGAGAAATCGCCCTCAGGATAATCAGGACATGCAAGGAAATGGGCATAAAAACCGTGGTCCCCTTTTCAGACTCGGACAGGTACTCAATACCCGTAACATTTGCGGAGGAATCCTATCCTCTATACGGGAATACGCCAAGGGACACCTACCTGAATATAGATAAGATCATTGAAATAGCAAAAAAATCCGGGGCAGAGGCCATACATCCGGGATACGGTTTCCTTTCTGAAAACGCCCTGCTTGCCAAGGCCTGCCTGAACAACGGGTTGATCTTTATTGGTCCTCCCATAGAGGTGCTCGAAAAGCTGGGTGACAAGGTACAGGCCAAAATAGCAGTGAAAAAAGCCGGCATACCGGTCGTCAGGGGGGTTAACAAACCCATTCATTCACTTTCCAGAATGAAAAGAATAGCGGACATGATAGGATACCCTGTTATTATAAAGGCCGTAATGGGAGGCGGCGGAAGGGGGATGAGGGTCGTCACAGAGGAGTCCTCCCTTGAAAGAGCTTACCAGTCTGCGATGAACGAAGCGCTGACGTCTTTTAACGATAACCAGGTTTTTATAGAAAAATTCATAGACAATCCGCGACATATCGAAGTACAGGTACTGGCGGACAGCCACGGAAATTTTGTCCATCTTTTCGAAAGGGATTGTACAATACAGAGACGGCACCAGAAACTGGTGGAAGAAGCCCCAAGCAGCTTTCTTACCGCGCAGCAGAGAAGAAAACTGGGGCAATACGCAATTAAAGCATGCCAGGCCATAGGATACGAAAACGCCGGTACGGTCGAATTCCTTGTGGATAGCAAGGGAGAATTTTATTTTATAGAAACAAACGCGAGAATCCAGGTTGAACATCCTGTGACCGAGGTTATAAGCGGTGTTAATCTTATAAGAGAACAAATACGGGTAGCAGCCGGCGAGAAACTCACATTCACGCAAAAAAATCTTAAAATAAACGGTCACGCGATAGAATGCAGGATAAACGCCGAAGATACAAAAAACGGTTTTGTACCTTCAACCGGAATAATTAACGATGTTATCTTACCCGGCGGCAACGGCATAAGAGTGGATACAGCCGTAAAGAACAATTCAGAGGTTACTCCCTTTTACGACTCAATGATAGTTAAAGTTATCGCCCATGCCGAAGACAGGGAAACAACCATAAAAAAAATGCTGGCGGCACTCGCTGAAATGAAGATCAGCGGTGTGGAAACAACCATCAGTTTTTTGAGAAAACTGATGCTGACTGAAGATTTCAGG
>JAFGOL010000217.1 GCA_016926495.1 Oligoflexia bacterium | reverse complement strand
CCTATGCCCGGCACGCCCAGGACAGGGACGATGAAGCAATCCTTGTGTACCAGCAGATTTTAACGATACAACCCGAAGACCGGGACACTCATTACAATCTGGGAGTCATTTTTTGGAAAAAAGAGGATTTTATAAGGGCTGAAGAGTATTTCAAAGCGCTGTTAACGCGCGATCCGGACGACGCAGAGGCCATTTTAAGCTACGCAACGCTTCTCGCCCGGCAGAAAAAACACGCTGAAGCGATAAACTATTTTAATCAGTATTTGGAAATTATGCCGCAAAAAACCGCAGCTTATCTTTTGCTTGCCGACTGCTATACCGCGCTGGAGCAGTATTTGAAGGCTTTGGACGTTTATGAAAAGGTTTTGATCCTCGACGCGCGTCTTAAAGACGCTTGGTATCGCCGGGCCGAAATCCTCTTAACCAAAGCGGAGGATCCGGATAAGGGGTATACTTCCCTGGAGCAAGCCCTTGACCTGGGTTTTAATGACAGGGCCGCTTTGGCTGACCTGGTCAAGCGGGTTGATGAAAGTAATATGTTGGATTATGAAAAAACGAGGATAACCGCCCTCCTGAAAAAAAAGAACCTCGCTCCCTAGCAGGAAGTTGAAAAAGTGGTGCTTTTTCAACTTCCTGCTAGGGACTCGTTGTTTTTCGACTGTGTGGTCGGTGGTCAGGAATCCATAATTTGTTCGGAGTTGATGATAATCGGGCGGGGGCCCATTGATTTCAGGAACGTATACTGCGTCGCGCATTCTAAACTGCAAAAATGGGTCTCGATAACTTCAGCCCGCAAAACATAACTGCCGCAAGTGATGCATTGCGTATAGATGTCCATACAGGAGAGCGAGCAAAACCCGCCGTTTTGCAATTGACCGGCAGGGATGTACTTCCCGCACGTGCGACAAATAAAATAATGAGGCAGGTCACCTTGGTGTCCGCCGGGGGGTCCTTTTTTTTGGGCCATAGTCCGCAACTTCTCTTGTAACTATACGCTGCTATGTGCCCGCTGAATAGTCATTAATATAGGCGAGTTGTTCGGCAGTAAGCTTGTCGATTGCCGCACCGGTGGTTTTTAATTTCATCCCGGCTATTTCCTGGTCCTGTTCTTTGGAAACAACAAAAACCTTTTTATCGAGTTTCTTCCCTTGTTTGGCCATAAAGACCAGAGCCAATAGCTGGTTTGCAAACGACATGTCCATCACTTCAGAGGGATGCCCTTCCGCTGCCGCCAAATTGACGAGGCGACCTTTGGCAAGCAGGTAAACCCTGTGACCGTTTTTCAGGCGACATTCTTCGTTATTAGGCCGAATTTCGGTCACCTTTTTGCTTAATTTATAGAGATCCTTAATATTAATTTCACAGTCATAGTGTCCGGTATTGCAGACGATTGCACCGTCCTTCATTTTCCCAAAATGACGTTTTACGATGACGTCCTTCACGCCGGTCGCGGTGATAAAGATATCGCCAATCGCGGCCGCCTTGTCCATGGTCATGACCTGGAAGCCTTCCAGGGTGGCCTTGAGCGCGGCAATCGGGTCAACTTCGGTTACGATGACATTAGCCCCCATGCCGCGGGCGCGTAACGCGCATCCCTTGCCGCAGTGTCCGTACCCGGCAACGACAAAGTTTTTTCCAGCCAGTAAAACCGAGGTGGCGCGGATGATGCCGTCGATTGAAGATTGCCCCGTCCCATAGACATTGTCAAAATCCCATTTGGTTTCGGCGTCATTAACGGCCATGACAGGGTAGAGAAGCTTTCCCGCATCGGCCATGGCGCGCAAGCGGTGAACACCGGTTGTGGTCTCTTCTGTTCCTCCGAGAATCCCTTTGGCGAGCTTGGGCTGTTCGCTGTGGACGCGGAAAATAAGGTCCGCTCCGTCATCAAGGGTCAGTGTCGGTTTAAACTCCAACGTTTTGTCGATGCACCAGTAAAACTCCTCAACGCTTTGTCCGTGCCAGGCATAGATACTGATCCCCGTATCCGCCAACGCGGCTGCGACATCATCTTGCGTCGACAGGGGATTGCATCCACTCCACGAAACCTGGGCTCCGGCCGCCACGATTGTTTCGATAAGGACTGCCGTTTCTTTGGTGACATGGAGGCAGCCGGCGACCTTCATCCCGGAGAGCGGCTTTGTTTTTGAGAATTTCTGCCTGAAAGCCATTAAAACCGGCATGCGTGACTCGGCCCATTGAATTTTACGGCGTCCTGAATCGGCCAGTGTAATGTCTTTTACCTTGAAGTTTGCCATGCTGAAATTCTCCTGTTTTTTGGTGTTGTTACAAAGGCATGCATAAAGGGAATCATAATGCAAAGGGAATGGATTATTCCTTCCATATCTGCCCGCTTTCTGCCTTTATGCATGGGCTTGAATCGTTTCAAAAAGTTCATGACTTTCAAATCAATACATAACCGTGCCAGATAGTAATAAGGATTATTGTTTTAGTCAAGGAAATATTAACTCAAACAGGCAATTCTCTCTATGAACGAAAATGTCATGTTGGGCTTGTCGGAGCATGGCATTCCCCCCCGAAAAGCCGCCCTTCGACCGTTCGACAGCCTCACGGCAGGCTAAGCTCGGAGTGACTTTTCGCAAAATGATTTTTCATATTGCGAATTCCTGAACTCAAACAGGTTGCTGCAAAAGCTTTAGGATTTTAATAACCTGCTTATGAAGAGGGAAATCACTTTTTTGGGAATTTGCGGAGAAAAAAATGATTGATTCCGGATTTAAAATGTACTACATTGAAATGTGCATTCATTTTACAAGGAGGACTGAATGGGTTTCTGGGATCGAATGAAAGAGGTTGTTGATAAGGGTATTGAGACATCGAAGGATGTGCTGGGGAAGGCCGCCGAGAAGGCCAAGGAGCTCGGTGAAAAAGGCGTTCTGAAATTTGAAATCATGCAGCTTGAAAATCAGGGGCATAAAAAACTGAGCCAGCTGGGAACCGCTGTTTTTGATCTGTTGGTCAAGCAGGACAAGGCCAGTGTTTCCAAGGGGACCCAGGGCGTCAAGGAGCTGATTGACGAACTCGTGGAGATTGAAACGAAAATGGATGCCAAGGAAGAGGCGCTGAAAAAAATATAGGGAGTCTTAATCTCTATTTAAAAAAGCGGCTCCCCTCGAGGGCGTTTGAAATGAAAGTTATCCCGAAAAATTTTTTGGTATTAGTGCTTGACATTTCTTTTAAGAGTTAGTATACACATATCTCCGCGCATAAAAAGGAGCGGATCGGGCTTTTTCATGATGGTATCAACTTATGGAAAAGCAAACGAAAATTGTTCTTTGAAAAAATAGGGAAGGAATG
>JAFGOL010000216.1 GCA_016926495.1 Oligoflexia bacterium | reverse complement strand
CAGTAATAGGTCCGGTTGTGAAAAGAAATTCAAAAGGGAAAAAATTTGTTTTTGCCAAACTGGATGACGCGAATGAACTTCGTCTTGACTATGATGTGACTTTGCTGCCGCCGAAAAAGGAGTTTTTCGGTACAAGCCAGACACTGCTTACTTTCAGGGACAATACGTATAAAGATTGTATTAACCCCTTGAAAAAGATAATTTTCGGAGTCCACTTTTATGACGTGAAGGCAATCGATATGACTGATTACCTTTTCAGCGAAAAAAACGAGGACTGGAATTATCTTGCGAACAGGGAAGCGGCAACAATAGTCGCCTCAAGTGTGCAGAATATCGCCCCCAGGGCCTTTTTCGGCAGTATCGGCAGGGATGTCGCTCCAAGGGGACATGACGCGTTTTTGACTAAAATTAATGGCGGCTACCTGTTTGATGCCGTTACCCAAAAGGGTGAGGCGCTTTTAAGGCACGGTAAATTTGAAAAAGCTTCGGCTTCCCAAATTTCAGAGGCTGAAAAGGTGAACGCCGATGTCATGAATAAATGCGGTGAAAAACTTAATCATTCCTCCGCTGAAATTGCCAGAAAGGTAAGGGATTCATTTTCAAATAAAAAATTATGGGAAGAATGCTCGGAAGACTGTTTTTCCTGCGGTTCATGCAACATTGTATGTCCCACATGCTATTGCTTTGATGTGCAGGACAACTGGAACCTTGACCAGGTATCGGGTGAAAGAACGAGATACTGGGACGCCTGCCTGACCGAGGATTTCGCCAAGGTGTCGCTGGGCGGCGGAGCCGAAGAGAATTTCAGGGAAGAAAGAGCGGACAGGTTCAGACACAGGATAATGAGAAAGGCCGCGTACCTTAACGAAAAACTCGGTGGTCCCGCATGCGTGGGTTGCGGGCGTTGTTCTAACGCCTGTACTGCGGATATTGCTGATCCTGTAAATGTAATCAACAAAATAATGGAGGCTTAATTTATGTGCGATAATTGCGGATGTTCAGGACATTCTCATGAAAAAGAGAATATATTTCTTCCCAGAGAGGCGAAAATAATCAGGGCACATCAGGCTACTTCAAGTGAAATACATTTTACGCTGGAAATGGCTGACGGTCCTCAGTTGATTTTTGAGCCCGGCCAGATACTGGAAGTTTCACTTTTCGGTTACGGGGAAATTCCCATAGGCTTTGCAAGCTCGCCCACCAGGACAAATACTTTTGATATAGTTATCCGCACCGTCGGCAGGGTCTCGTCTGCGGTAAACAGGCTTAAAAAAGGGGATTCCCTTTTTGTCAGAGGGCCCCTTGGAAACGGGTTTGATCTTAACAAGCTGAGAAATCAGAATATTCTTATTGTCGCGGGCGGTATAGGTTTATGCCCGACCAGGAGCCTGGTCCAATACATTATGGACAGGAGGGATGAATTCAAAAAATTTACTCTTTTTTATGGTTCAAAAGATCCAAGCCAGCTTCTTTTTAAAGATGATCTTGCGAACTTCAGAAAATCGAAAGACGTGGAATATTTTGAAACGGTTGATAAAGGCGATTCAGGCTGGAAGGGGAATGTGGGTGTTATCACGACCTTGTTTCCAAAGGCTGATATAACACCGGATACAAAGGTGATAATTTGCGGTCCTCCTGTTATGTTCAGGTTTGTCATAGCGGAACTTGATAAGATAGGCGTGCCCAGAAAAGATATTTTTGTTGATTTGGAGAGAAGAATGAAATGCGGAGTGGGTAAATGCGGACATTGCCAGATAAATGATAAATATGTTTGTGTTGACGGACCTGTTTTTTCCTACGCTGATATAGAAAATCTTGAGGAGGCGCTGTAACGATGGCTAAACCAAAAGTCGGTTTTTTTGATTTTACATGCTGTGAAGGTTGCCAGATAGAGCTTACCAATTACGGCAGTGAGGCTTTTTTAGAGCTTATTAAACATATAGATATTGTTGAATTCAGGGAGGCGATGTCTGAAAAGGCCGGAGACCTTGATATTGCTTTTGTTGAGGGTAGCTTTTCCAGGGAGGCTGACCGCAAAAGGCTCGAAGATATAAGAAAAAGGGCGAAGATCGTGATCGCTTACGGAGCCTGCGCCGCTACCGGAGGAATTAACGCGCTGAAAAACCATACAACGGATTATAAAAAATGCGTTTACGGCAAAGACGCCGAGATGCCCCATCTTGACAGCCAGAAGGCGTTGCCTGTAAGTGCCGCGATCAAGGTGGATTACAGCGTTCACGGTTGCCCGATGGATAAGTACGAGCTGTTAAGAATAGTTACGCATTTATTACACCAGAAGGAACCTGTAATACCCAATTATCCTGTCTGCGTGGAATGTAAAAGGCGTGAAACCGTATGCCGTTATGAACTAGGGGATCATTGCATGGGGCAGGTAGCCCGTGCCGGTTGCGGAGCTCCGTGTCCCGCACAGGGCATCCCTTGCGAAGCATGCCGCGGTTTTGTTGATAATCCTAACGAGGCTGCTTTGAAAAAAGTGCTGATTGAAAGGGCGGGATTTTCTGAATACCGGGCTGAAAACAAGTCAAGAATGTTTACGGCAAACCAGAGGAGTGATTCAAAATGAAGAAAGATATAAATATAAATGTACATCACCTTACAAGGGTTGAAGGTCACGGTAATATTCTTGTTAATGTAAAAAAGGGCAATATTGAAAAATGTGAGTGGCAGGTGCCTGAAGCTCCGAGGTTTTTCGAGGCCATGATTAGGGGCAGGCATTATACAGAGGTTGCAAGAATAACAAGCAGGATCTGCGGTATTTGTGCCGTGGGTCACACTTTGGCGTCGGTAAAGGCTACCGAAAAGGCATTGGGTATTACCAATACCGAACAGACCAATAAATTAAGGACTATATTAAAGCATGCAGAGAATTTTGATTCGCACGTTTTGCATGTGTTTTTTCTTGTTGCGCCTGACCTTCTGGGCGCACCGTCGGTTTTTCCTCTTGTACCTACTCACACGGCAGTTGTTGAACTGGCCCTGAGACTGAAAAGGCTCGGGCATGAATGGGGATCTTCAATCGGCGGCAGAACCACTCATCCCACCACGGTAGTGCCCGGAGGTTTTTCGTACTTGCCGAATAATAAAGAGCTGGAAGAACTTAAAGGAAAGCTTCTTGCCGCTGTTCCTGATCTTAAGGCAACGCTTGAGGTTATAGCGTCTGTAGCCGGAAATATTCCCGCGTTTGACAGGCCCACTGAATACATGGCAGTGTATAATGATAAGGAATACGGGGTGTATCTGGGCGAGCAGGTTGCGACAATTTTACCAGACGGGGACCAGAAGATTTATTCTGTTGATGATTACCGTAATATTACGAATGAGTTTGTTTTAGCACAGTCTACGGCCAAGTTCACAAAAAACAGGCTTGAAAGTTACGCAGCCGGAGCTTTGGCAAGGTTTAACAATAACCATGAAAAAATTCACCCCGAGGCTAAAAAGGCCGCGGAAATGCTTGGATTAAAAGCCATATGCACAAATCCATATATGAATTCGGTTGCCCAGGTGGTTGAGGTTGTTCATTGTGTTTATGATTCCGTAAGGTTAATAGACGAACTGCTTGATAAGGGCGTAAAAGAGGAAGAAGAGCTTGTTATGCCGTCTAAATTTGCAAAGGGAGCGGTCGCCGTAGAAGTTCCGAGGGGCATACTTTACCATGAATATGAATATGACAGGGATGGTATGTGTGTTGCCGGAAACTGCATAATACCCACTAACCAGAACCATTATAATATTCAGAAGGATTTTGACGCCCTGGTTCCGAAATTACTAACAGAAGGCAAAACAGAAAAGGAAATGGAACTTGCCCTCGAAATGCTTGTAAGGGCGTATGATCCGTGCATATCCTGTTCGACGCATTATCTGAATGTGAAATTT
>JAFGOL010000034.1 GCA_016926495.1 Oligoflexia bacterium | reverse complement strand
TATTTGAGAACGAGTTGGAGGCGGCCGGCTTTATCAAGTACAGGGATAGAAAAAATAAAGGCAGTCCGGCAACAATATAGAAAGCAACAAAAAGGGCCGCGGTACTAAGTGGTGAGTGGTTTAAACCGAATCCAGACCCCTGAGATAAAATTCAAACGTGGGCTTATGCTCAGAATTAGGCAGGCCGAAAATATCTTCCTCGCTGAAGCCTGAATCCGGCAGGTTAATTCCCGCTTCCCTGAGTTTTGAGGCAAAACCTTCATGATTTAGTATTTTTATCAGGCCAAGGTACCGCTCCTGTGCCTTGGCGCCGTATCCGATCAGTGTCCTGAAAAAATCATTTTCCGCGGAACTGCCTATAATTGTTAATGTATTCGGCGCGAATTTTTTGACCGCATAGCCGGTCAGGTGACATAGCGCCTCGCGGCTGCCTGCCCACTCGTGAATATGGAACGGAAAATCCTCGCCCTTGCCGACTATGCAGTAAGCCTCCGGTTTTTTGTTCCTGTACGCAATCATGTAAAGTGTGTCAGGCAGGTTGAGAAGTTTTATGAACTCCTCTGGTTTTCTTTCAACCCTGGGATAAGGTTCATTTTTATATATTTCGGCAATATCCAGCCATCCCGTGTTATGAGTATTGTAAAACTCCCGTACCTCCAGCCCGGGATTAATAACTGCTTCGGGCTGTATTTTCAGCGTCAGCGCAATCTCAATACCGCAGGGTTTGAAGCCGAACCTTTTGTAATGATCAAAAAGATCCGACCACAGCATGATAATATCGGCGTTCAGCGCCTTGCCCCTTTCCATAAGGGTTTCAAGGATAATACTACCCAGTCCCTGATTGCGGTATTCAGGATCAGTTGCCGTGGAACTGATAATGCATATGTTAAGATCAACCCCGCAGACCCTGTAAGTAAGGGGATAAATTGCCCCCGCGGATACCGGGAAGAAATTATCCTCGATTACGAACACATTAGCGAGGTTACTTTCATCAAATACATTGGGGTAGTCCCAGATTACGTCCGAAGCAGGATAGCTTCTCAGGTTGCTGTTCAGAAGAATCCTCAGTTTGTCGAGATCATGCTTGGTTACGGTTCTTGGTGTTTTCATCCTTGTACCTCAGAATTATTATAAACCCTTATGACGCATGTTGAAAATAAATTGACTGATTTGTTTGTAGCATATATTTTCTTTTGCTATTAACTTGTGTGTTATTGCTTAATGTGGAGGTTTGATTATGAAAGAAGGCAATGTGTTGATTTTTGATACTACCCTGAGGGACGGAGAACAGGTCCCGGGAGCATCCCTGACAAAAGCTGAAAAAATCGAGATAGCCAAACAACTGGAAAAACTTAATGTTGATGTTATAGAAGCCGGTTTTCCGATATCTTCCCCGGGTGATTTTGACGCAGTGAGAGCCATATCCGAAGAGCTGACAACCCCAATAATTGCAGGGCTTTGCAGGGCCGTTAAAAAGGATATCGAGTCCTGTGCCCAGGCGCTTAAAAAAGCCAAGCGCGGAAGAATACACACTTTTATAGGGACTTCGGATATTCACGTTAAATATATTACCAATTCCACGCGCGAGGATATTTTGCAAAGGTCCGTAGATGCCGTTAAATTTGCCAGAGAATTCTGCGATGATGTTGAATATTCAGCCATGGACGCCACAAGAACGGATTTTGAATACCTGTGCCGTATTGTTGAGGAAACCATTAAGGCAGGCGCCGGGATCATTAACATACCTGACAGTGTGGGCTATTCAACACCCGAAGAATTCGGACTTCTGATAAAAAACCTTATGAACAAGGTACCTAATATAGATAAAGCCATAATTTCCGTTCACTGCCATAATGACCTGGGCATGGCTACAGCTAATTCATTGTCGGCAGTATTAAACGGCGCCAGGCAGGTTGAATGTACCATAAACGGCCTTGGCGAGAGAGCCGGCAACGCTGCTATTGAAGAAATAGCAATGGCGCTCAAGGTAAGGAACGATTTTTACAAAACTAACACGAATATAAATACCAAGGAAATATACGCCACGTCGAAACTGCTGACAAAACTTACTGGGCTTGCCGTGCAGGCAAACAAGGCAATAGTCGGACAAAACGCGTTTGCCCACGCTTCAGGCATACACCAGGACGCCATACTTAAAAAAGAGGATACCTTTGGCATCATGTCACCCGAAAGCATAGGCCTTAACGGACATTCTATAGTGCTTACGAGCCGATCAGGCCGTCACGCGCTAAAACACCGACTTAAAGACCTTGGGTATTCCATTGAAGAAAGCGAACTGACAGACATATACAAGCAATTTCTGGATGTCGCGGACAGGAAAAAGGAAGTATTTAATGACGATTTGAAATTGATCATGGACAGAATAGGAAAGGTAGCGAGGTAAATATTATCATGGGAATGACACTTGCGGAAAAAATACTGGCTGCAAAAAGCAATAAACAGTCTGTTGAGGCCGGAGAGCTTGTTATAGCTGACGTTGACATGGTGCTCGCCAATGACATTACGGGCCCGCTTGCGATAAAGGAATTCAGGAAGGCAGGAGCTAAAAATGTTTTTGACAATACCAAAATAGCGCTGATACCGGATCATTTTACACCCAATAAGGACATACAGTCAGCGGAGCAGGCAAAGGTACTCAGGGATTTTGCCAGAGAGCACGGAATTGTACACTACTATGAGCAGGGACGTGTGGGCATTGAACATGTTTTACTGCCTGAGCAGGGGATAGTTGTTGCGGGTGATCTTGTTGTGGGCGCCGATTCCCATACCTGCACCTACGGAGCTCTGGGCGCTTTTGCTACCGGTGTGGGCAGCACGGACGTGGCTTTTGCCATGATGACTGGCAAGGAATGGCTTAAGGTGCCTTCAACGATAAAGTTCGTGTACAAGGGGAAACTCAACAAATGGGTCAGCGCAAAGGACCTTATACTTTATACTATCGGTGATAT
>JAFGOL010000033.1 GCA_016926495.1 Oligoflexia bacterium | reverse complement strand
TTATTTCCTTTTTTTCAAAAAAATAAGCGTATATTATCCTTATCCCGCTGTTTGCGCCAAACCCTTTCAGCGCCCGGCATGAAAATTTCTTTACTTTGATGACCGGAACCGTTACCCCTGTCCCGCTTATCCTGTAACTCCGTGGCGGCAGCGCGTCAGGCGCCACTTCCAGCACTTTTTTCAGCACTTCAAGGTCGTCATCAAGCGTTCCAAAACGTTTCTTTAATCTCTTCAGGTCCCTGTCAAATTCGGGCAGCGAGGAAAAGACCATTATTGTTCCCCGTCATCCTTATATGTCCTCACCGAATACGGCATTGTCCGGTAAAAAACAAGTTCATAATCGATTATTTCCTTGTCCTTGGTCGCTTTCCACGGCATGTCCTCGTGAGAAAAAGCGCTGATCTCCGCGGCGCTTTTATCCGAAAGCTGGTCTATTACCTTGTCCAAAATATCTTTTTCACTGGCTTTTAACCGGTTTAAATCGGCTTTTACCAGCGGCAAATACCTTTTTTGCGGATAGTCATAATATTTGTCCTCTATTTCCTTTATTTCGCCCGTCTTCTCCATATTCCTGATTATTTCCGAAAATTCCAGCGGAACCGGCCCGAATTTCTGCCGTCTATACGTTGCGCCGGTCATCTGCTCCTCATATAGCTCATAAAAATTAAAATCCGCAAAATAGAGCATTTTATACAGGACAGTCTGGCCCACGTTAGGTTTCCCCGCGCAGCGTTCAAGCAGGTATAATAGAACCTGCTTGAATTTTTCCTTTTTAATATGCGGAACGGATATCCTGATATCCTGCCGTTTTTCACGCTTCGTTTCACTTTCAAGTATTACTTTGGTCCCATCTTCTTCTCCGAGAAGGTAATCGGCGCTGACCTCAAAGACCCTGGAAATCTTTTTAAGCTCTTCCGAGCAGATCTTACGGTTGCCGTTTTCGATCTGAACCAGCGCGGGCCTGGGAATACCGATCTTTTTTGAAAGCTCCTGCTGGGACATGCCTTTGCTCTCCCGCAGCTTCTTTATGATCATTGCTGTATCCATTTATATCACCTCCTTTATTAAGATATTAGCATATGTTTGATTTTCTGTCAATCAGATGTTTGATTTTATTACATAAGTGCGCCTGATAAAACTCAGGCTCGTATTTACGCCGGCATGCCGTTTTCCATCAGTAATTGGCAATTAGTAATTGGAAATTGCCTTTTTCGCCGCTTCAAACCCTTCGATTATCGCATCTTCCATGGAAGAATATTCCCATCTGCCCCATCTGCCGGCAAGGTATATGCCGCGTTTTTCAAGTTCCCGCGTCAGGACAGGCAGCGCGTGCGCCCTGTCCTTATCATATATCACATAAGCGTCTTTTAATATCATGGGATGCGCAGCTATTATATCTTTCCTGTCCTTTATTATGCCCATATCTATCAGCCCTTTTATTATCTTCGCGTCAATGCCTTTTGGCGGCCTGCCTCGGAAGGAAACCTCGGTAAACACCGAAGCGCAGCCGGCAGGCGCGTTTCCCGGCACGACTTCGGAAGGAAAACCTATCCTGTAAAACGGATATTTGCTTTCAGGCACGTAAACCCAGTGCCTGTTGAACTTCTTTTTTGACTTAAACCCGATATTCAGGCAGTAAACCGACGTCGCCTTCAAATCCGAAGCAAGCTTGATCATTTTCTTATCGCCTGTCAGTCTTACCAGCGAGGGCAGTGGCATCGTGGATATCAGCGACTTATAGCTCTCTTTCCCGCCGTCGTAGAACACCATCCTGTTTTTCATGTCTATCTTTTTCACTTGAGCTTTGAGCCTTGAGCCTTGAGCCGCCCCTCCATACAGCCCCTTAACCACGCTCTCAATGCCGCCCGCTTCCGGATAGAAAAAGAAAGCATTATACCCCACTCCGCTTTTGCCCTTCGGCATTATCCCCTGCATTACCTCATCGACCGACGGCGACGGCACGAACCTGCCCATCCACTCAAGCGTGAGCTTTTCAAGCGGGTATTTCCAGAGTTTTTCATTGTAAGGCAACATAAAATTCTTTGCTATGCCTTCACCAAGCGTTGTATATATCCATTTTTTAAAACTCTCTTTTGAAGGCGCGCCTTTTGTTTTCGCCCTTAAGAAACCCGCCAGGTTTTCGGCTGCGATATCCCCGGGCAGGCCGTAATTATTGACCTGATACGGATAATCCGTGTAAACCCCGTGGCTGTAAATGAACGCTTTTCTTGATATTTTTTTAAGCGGTGTTTTTGAGTTTTTCATTACAAAAGCCGCGGTTTCCGGCTTCCGCAAATGAAGGAAATGGCCGGTATAATCAAAGACAAAGCCTTTTACCACGTCCGTGCGGCACAGCCCGCCCGGCCGGCCTTCCTTTTCAAGGATGAGAAAATCTTTTTTCAGGCCATAGGCAGCCGCAATGCCGGCAAAGCCGGCGCCGATGATCACTGTTTTCATTTAACTCCTTTGATAGTGTATAGTTTATATTTGATATTTGATAACTGGAGCTATTACCAAGGTCTATCTTTAACTATAAAATATCAAATGTAAAATCTAAACTTTACTTCCTCAATTTATGCACTTTATGGTAATTCGACATGTCCACTGACGCTATCAGCATGGCGAACATCATCCCCGCCCAGGCAACGCCCAGGTAAAGGAGGACCGCTCCGCCGACGTTCAAAAAAGTGCTGAATATGGCCAGCGCCGACAGGACAACG
>JAFGOL010000032.1 GCA_016926495.1 Oligoflexia bacterium | reverse complement strand
TCTGATTCGGTTCTTGAAGAAATACTTAAACACGATAAAACAGCCAGGGTCGCATGCGAAACACTTGTTACAACGGGACTGGCGGTTATTGCCGGCGAGATCACCACGTCAACATACGTTGATATGCCGTCAATTGTAAGGGCGACTATAAGGAAAATAGGATATACAAGCTCCGATATGGGTTACGACTGGGAAACCTGTGCCGTATTGACTTCCATAGACAAGCAGTCTCCTGATATTGCCTGCGGCGTTGACGAAGGCTGCGGCCTTTTCAAGGAACAGGGCGCCGGGGATCAGGGCATGATGTTCGGGTTTGCCTGCAATGACACTGACTCATTAATGCCCGCTCCCATCCATTACGCGCACGCGCTGGTAAAAAGGCTTTCCGAGACACGTAAAGACGGAACATTTCTCAGTGTAAGGCCGGACGGCAAAAGCCAGGTTACCGTAAAATATGAAAACGGAAAACCGGTTGATATATCCACTGTAGTCATATCCACCCAGCATTCGCCCGAGATTACGCATAAAAAACTTGAGGAAATGATAATCGAAGAGGTGATCAAAAAAACACTTCCCGCAGGCATGATAAAAAATACCAAATATTATATTAATCCCACAGGCTCTTTTGTTGTGGGCGGTCCACAGGGTGATTGCGGCCTTACGGGCAGGAAGATTATCGTGGATACTTACGGCGGTTTTGCAAGACACGGCGGAGGAGCTTTTTCAGGAAAGGACCCTTCAAAGGTTGACAGGTCCGCCGCTTATGCCGCAAGGTATATAGCAAAAAATATAGTTGCCGCGGGCCTTGCCGACAAGTGCGAGATAGAGCTTGCGTACGCGATAGGCGTTGCCGAACCGCTATCGATTTTTGTCGAGGATTTCGGCACCTCAAAAGTCGATGTATCAAAACTTAATGTCGCGGTAAGGGAACTTTTCCCCACAAAACCCGCTGATATTATAAGGGAGCTTAAACTCCTTGATGTGCCTTACAGCAAAACTGCCGCTTATGGACATTTCGGCAGAAATGAAGAAGGATTTACCTGGGAAAAAACCGACAGGGTGGATGCTTTAAAAGCCTACTTTAAATAGAATAAGTTGTTTTGTATAAGGAGGAGCGCGCGTTAACCTGTTAACGCGCGCTCTTTTTTTGAGTGCATATATAAACTTAATACGATACACTTTAGATATGCGTATTATTATTTTTAGTTATGCAGGAGGTTGTTTTGGTTAAGATGACTGAACGCAGGGAGTCTGAAAGACTCTCCATGAAGGATGTAAAGATCCAGCTTATTGTTGACGAAAAAGACAGGTTTATTGATCCTGTGCAAAGGGATGTCAGGGATATTAGCTACAAGGGCCTTTCGTTTTTCAGTATAAAAGACGATTATGTCAAAACCGCCAGAAGTTACAGGTTTATCCTGACGTCCGGAAACAAGAGCCTCATGGGCAGGGGCAGGGTTTTGTATCTTAAAAACGGTTTTTTCGGCATGGCCTTTTCAAGGATTAATATAAATTATATACAGGCTATTTTCGAATTTCTTGACCCTGCGTATGCCGGGGAACATATGCATAAAAAGGTTGATGAAAAAAAAGGCGCTACAAGAAGGCTCAGGTATGAATCTGTTAACGGTTCGTTTATCGAATACGGCAAGTCCGGTGATCGTCTTTTGTTGAACATGGGATTTTACGACAGGAACATTGAATGGAGTTCGGACGGGGGGCTTTCCGTCTTCGTTAACGACGAAATTACCGGCAAGAGGGTCATTATCCCGGCCGGGACTTCGGTGCTTGATGAGCTTGTGTGGCAGTTCAGAAGGCTCTTTGAATTCGCCAGGGTGGATAAGGAAGTAAGCGATCTGTTTGGAAGGATAGTTTCCTGATATGGCGGTATTGATATATGCTTAATGTTTATCTTGAACAGGTCAAGGGCGATGATCCCGGAAGCAGCGTAACATTAAAAAAAGGTACCACCAAGGTAGGCAGAAAGGAAGGGGATATTGTTTTTAACAGCAAGAGGGTTTCCTCTGTGCACGCGGAGTTTCATTTCAGCGGAACAAGGGTGTTTGTTCAGGACAGGAACAGTACAAACGGTACTTATGTCAACGATATGAGAATTGAAAGAACGGCCCTGAAAGACGGTGACCTGATTTCCTTCGGCGCGACCGGTGACAAGGCCAGCATGATTTACAGGCTCCATATAATCAGGGAAATTCCAAAACGCAGGGTTATTTTTGTGTCCAGGCCCGGCATTTCTATTCCCCCGAAATTCTTTCTTGTATTGCTTATAGTGCCGATAATATTCCTTATATGGTTTTTTATTCCGGTGGAAGACGAAAAGGCGGAAATTGAGGATTATAATGAAAAACCGTGGGAGATAACGGAAGAGCTTTTGCCCGTGTCCGCAGCGTCCGGGGTCCAGGTTACACTGGCTTTGGGAGACACGGTTTTGCTCCCTGCCGGATCTCAATGGATGACTGAAGTGAGGTATGAAAAAACCGGAGACTCCGGTAATTTCGAGGACAGGCTTTATATAGTTGATCTGTGGAACCAGTCAGGAGCTTCAGATTATTCAAGTGAGCTTGTCAGGGGCACTGTGACGTTGCAAAGGTTTGTCAGCGATTTTGAAGGAAGCTATCAACAGGAAGCCATGGATAATTTCAAGTGGCACGAAACTGTTTTTCTGAGGGAAAACAGTATCGGTAAAAAATTTATATACTCCAAAACAGAAATGGCTGTGTGGCAGTGGGTTATATGGGAAGCCGGTAATAAATTTAATTTATATGCCACTTGTATTACTGCAAGAGGTAGAATACTATTACAGGGATCGGCGTTTGATATATATGTGCTGAAGAGGTTTTTCCAATATGTCGCAGGCAGTTATCTTGAGGGCCAGTCTTATTAGGGCGCTGTTGGTATTTTTTTTGTGCCTTGGCGCGGAGGCTTCCTTTTTAGAGGGCGCGAAAATACTCAGGAACGGCAAATATGATTTCGGCTGGAGCTTTCTTTTTACAAGAATGAATTCCGGCTATGAAGCCGCCGGAACAGGCGGAGGCCTGGATTTTCGTGCCGGTATCGGTCTCTTATCAATATTTGATCTGAACGCGGATTTGAGTTCCAATTCCAATATTAAAAACGCCGGCATTGATGTAAGGGTCGGCCCGCCCGCCGAATTAACTTTTCACGGGTTCAGGAGCGTGCTTTCACTGGGCATTCATTACTCCGTGTACAAAGACACCGTGCGTGCAGGAGTTGACTCATCAGGAACTGATATTCATAAAAGACTGTCCCTCTATTTTTTAAATGTTCCGGTGGAGCTTACTTTTTCAAAAGAGTTTATTATCGACGGAAGCGAACTTGAATTTTTTACGGGCATGCAAATCCTGTTCGCCCGTTGTAACGGAATTAATCTTCCTGACGGATACGATTACGGGATCAGGAGCTTTTTGCCTTCAAAGGACGAACTGGATAAATATTATCTTTCAAAGGCGGGGCTGGTTTTCCGCCCTCCGGCCTTCAAGATCACAAGGTTTGTACTTGAGACACGCCTTCCCCTCAGTAATTATTCTAGGAACGCTTTCGGTACCACCGTGGCTTTTGGACTCCTTATATCGATAGAGCCTCTGAGCAGGGCAAGTACCGTCTCTTTTTAGGTCACCGGCTGTCAGATAGTAAGCCCCGATAATCGTTACTAGAGATGCGCCAGCCTTTCCTCTTTTTCCTTTATAAGCGCGGTGAGCTTTGAATTGACGTCCGGACTTTTTTTGAGGTCTGTAAGCGTCTGCAGTTCCGTGTGTTCCTTTTTCAAAAGATGTTCCCTCACCCTTTCGTACACCTGTTCAAGTTCCTGAAGATCGTCCGATTTTCTTAAGGACATGGTATCCTGCAGGTTGCCGTTCAATAGCTTTGTGATACTTCTTTCAAGCGCGAAAACAGGACCGGCTATCTTGTGGGTGAATGTTATGCTTACAATGAACAAAAGTATGGAGCATATGGAAAAAATAAAAAAGAAACCATATACAATCAGCCTCTTTTCCGCTTCAAGGGCCTCAACAACTTCAGGTGCCATTTGAATGCCGGTATTTATAAAAAGGTTATAGTTGGAATTGATGATGTAATAGGTGGGGATTATAAAAAGCAGGAAGATGAAGGCCCCTATCAGGGTAATCAGTATTGAATATTTATACTGAAACTGTTTTTTTATTAATTTTATTTTCCTGCGTTCCATTCTTATAGTAGTATAATCAATAGTAGTGATTAAGGCAATAAGTTAAGGAAAGAGCTTATGAACCCTGTCTTGTACTTTTTTATCAAATTCCTGCCTTTCTGGGCGCCTATTGTGGCATTGTCAATGCTTCCGCTGATGTTTA
>JAFGOL010000215.1 GCA_016926495.1 Oligoflexia bacterium | reverse complement strand
CCTGTATCACGCATGGCCTGTACAAAGCTTTTCGCAACTTCCAGCGAGCTTATGCCCACGCTTACCATGTCATTGTATGATCTGTTCCATATAGCGGATTCTCCTGACTGCATTCTTGAAGCAAGCTCTATTGCGCAACTGTCGTCGCGCCAGTCGTCCTTGTCACCGTCGCGGTATTTCTCATACAGGTCTGACGCCCCGTCCAGAAGGTCTCCCCATGTAAAGTACCACTTGGAATAGCTTGACATGCCTATGCAATTACCGCCCGGGTTCAGTATTGAGCCGTAGTTAGGGATAAACCAGCCGTCATTTTTAACGGAAAAGCCGGTATCGAAATCAAAGTCCGCGCTTGTCGCGAGTATGTCCTTAACTTTTTTTACCCATTCCAGTATAAGGTACATGGAAAAGTGTCTTACAATAAAGCTGACCTTGCCGCCCGACGTATCCCTGCCCGTAATAGCCGTAGCTTCCATTCTCTTTTTTGTTTTGCCGTTGCGCTCTATTTCCTGGTAGTGATACGCGTTTACAAATTCGTTTTCAACGGTTTCACCGGTATTGTAAGGCAGGGTTATGGAAACGGGTTTGCCGAACTGTGTGTCCGGGGTTGCCGTTAATATAAGCATTTTTGAAACAGGGCTCGTTTCTTCGGGAAGGCTTGATGCGCCGGCATCAATATTCGCGTATTGCACCTTGATTTGTGTATCGGCAGAAACCGCGTTTGCCGGGAATGTAATTTCCAGTCCGTTAAGCGGACCGCTGTTCACGCTTATGGTCCCGCCAGTGCTGCCTATGGTGCCTGTAGTTACATCAACAGGGTCTCCGTACACTATTTCGGTTTCAGGTACCGAACCGCCGCAACTGCAACAGATTGTTACCAGGATTGTAAGTAAAATGGTAGATAAGGATTTATTCATTATTCAGTCTCCTTCATCAAAAATGATTATTTTTTTATTTTTAAGAAGCATGAACTGTAGCATAAAATACGTAAAGAAAGCAAGATGAAAAAGCCGGATATGAGCGTTTAGAACAGTTCAAGTTGATTTTCCTTTTTGAAGTTTTTAAGTTCCGTCCTTTCCTTTAAAATAAGTTCCTTTTCAAGCCTGTCCAGAAAGCGGCTTCTGTTATTCCTCAGCGTCATGCCTCTAAGGGACCTTTTGTCCGCGTGACTTAAATACACGCTTTTTTTACCGCGGGTAATCCCAACGTACAACAGGCGTTCTTCTTCCCTGAGTTCCTGCTCCGGCTTATTACCGAAAACCTCAAAAGGAATGATATTATCCTCGCATCCGGGTATAAAGACGTTATTAAATTCAAGCCCCTTGGAAGCGTGTATTGTCATTATTGATACGGCCTCTATATTTTCGTAATCGTCTATGCCCTGCCTTATGATCAGCGAATTAATAAATCCCGTATAATCCTTATCATATTTTTTTGCCAGCTTTATAATTCTTCTCCTGTCATCGTCGTTAATATCGTAATCTTTCATTATTTCCGACAGCGACTTGTGGACCTCCGTATCCCTGTTTGTTACCGTGTAAAGTTTCTTAACGGCCGAATACAGGGGTTCTTCCTGGTAGAACGCCCTGCTGCCGATAACCTGGTACGCTATGCCATGATTTTTAAAAGCGGCCGTGATATCATTAAACATCATGCCTGTTCTGCACAACACAGCGTAGTCGGAAAAACTTTCGCATCCCTCAATCGCGTTGCCGTCACTTATGCCGCTGTCCATGGAAAAGCTTCTTACGCCTCCCATCATGGATTCTATTTTTGACGCTATCCAGTCAGCCTCTCCCTTTGATGTCCCGCAATGCTGGATGTGGATTTTGATATCGTCCTGCTTTCCGGCAAGATACTCCTGTTTCTGCAATACCTGGCCTGCCGCTTTTAATATCAGGCCCGGACAGCGGTAGCTTTTCGGCAGGTTTATTACCCTTATGCCCGGATAATCATTTTTGATCCTGTCTATAAGCCTTACATCAGCGCCTCTGAATCCGTAAATAGCCTGATCGGGATCACCGATAACAAATAGATCAGGGTTGCCGGTCCCTGCCAGCAGTACTGTCAATTCGTACTGGTCCGGACTGATATCCTGGTATTCGTCGATTAATATCCATGAGTACCTTTCCCTGTAACTTTGCAGAATTTCAGGATGATCTTTAAAAAGTTTAACAGGATAGCTTATAAGGTCGTCAATAAATATTGTGCCGGGTTTTCGTGCCTGCTCAGTGTCGTTTTTATCGACTTTTTCAATAACAAAATCACTGCTTAACCCCAGTTTTTCGCAGTTATCCCTGATAACGGATAATCCGAAGGCGTGAAACGTGAATATGTTCGGGTTCGGAATATCGCGGCCTGCGCTTTCCATGTATGCCTTTATCCTTGCCCTTATCTCCGCAGTAGCCTTGTTTGAGAATGTAATGGCAAGTATATTTCGGGGGTCAACCTCACGCTGTGTTACCAGGTGGACGATCCTTTTAGTCAACACGCGTGTTTTGCCTGAACCAGGGCCGGCTATTACCATGCAGGGTCCGCCGAATTGCTCAATGGCCTCTTTCTGGACGGGATCTTCTGTTACGTCACGAGTATCGATTTGGTTTTTTTTCACGCTGTTGTTTAATTCACGGTTCAGGCTTTTGAACTTGTTGAAATTCAGGTTGTTATTCCCTGCTGTTGTTTTTTTATTTTCTACTTTTATTCCGGTAAACCAGTTTCCTGCAATATCATCCAGTTCGCCTTCGCCGAATACCTTTATTCTCCCGAATTCACCGTCAAAACCGTCCTGAATTATGATTTCTCCTTTCCTCAACTTGTCAATTCCGGCTGCCAGGGCTTCGCTTCCCTGATGCCTGATTTCATCAAGTTCAGCATCCAGCAGTATATAAAATTCAGGGCCAATATCGTTTATCAGCCTCAGGTATTCCTCCCGGACTGCCTTTGAGGACAGATTATTCTTGCGCAGGATCTCGGCAAGGATATTAGGCAGGGGCGTTACCGAACGAAACGTGTCTGTTAAGACCGCCTTATCCCTGTCCGCCAGTTCCATAACCCTGTACATTACACCCCTGGTTACTTCTTTGCCGCACACCGGGCAGATACCCTTGTTTTTTACGGTTTCCCCGGGCTGCCAGCAGATATTGCATTTTCTGTGACCGTCAAGATGGTACTTGCCTTCCTGCGGAAAAAATTCAACCGTGCCTAAAAAGCCTTTTATGTCTCCGTGTCTGTGATTTTTCAGAGCGTTATAAATTCCGGGGTAGCTGAGTTCAGTATCGAAAATATTGGCCTCTCTTCCCAGCTTTTCTGGCGAATGGGCGTCCGAATTAGAGACAAGCGCGAATCCGTCCAGAAAGCTGCAATACCTGTTCATCTCCGGATCGCTTGACAGACCTGTCTCAAGCGCAAAAATGTACGGAGTTAGGTCGTCGTAACATTCCTCGATGCTGTCAAAGCCCGATTTCGACCCCAGGACCGAGAACCACGGAGTCCATATGTGCGCAGGTATTAAAAAGGACTGTTCAGACGATTCCAATACCATCTCGAGCAGGTTTTTGGAATCCAGTCCGAGTATGGGCCTGCCGTCCGACTCTATGTTTCCTATTTTGTACAGCTTCGATTGAACTCTCTCTACAGCATCATAGTCCGGGAAAATGCAGAGATTATGGTTTTTACGTACTTTCGCGTTTTTCCTGTATATGTTGCTTATTTCTCCGGTAAGCATAAAAAAGACCGGCCTTTGTGACTGTATGCCTGTCTGGTAAGATTTTTTAAGCCTGAACAGGCCGTTACCCGCTGGCTCAAGCTTTTGCTTAAGTTCCGCGAGCCAGCCGGGGTGAACGCAGTCTCCGGTCCCTATTACGTCGATACCCTTGTATCCGGCCCATTGGGCAAGGTATTCGGGAACGAGGTTTTTGCTTGTAGCTATTGAGTAATGAGAATGGATATGCAGGTCAGCTATAAATTTTTTGTTATCCATAGTTTTTGATATTTTTATTATATTATTCCTTGTTTGTACATAATTACTGCCAGAATATTTGTTTTAAGCTATTATTATTCTTAAGAGAAGAATTGATACGGGTTTTGATATGGTGAAAGATAATGCTTGAAAGATATAAAAAACAGTTTAACGGCGAAAAAAAGCTGGCTGAATTAATAGAGACCACAATGCCGGTCAGGCAAAAACAGATCGTGCAGTTCGGACTTAAGGAAGACCGTTTTTATATGGAAAGCGCCCTTCAGTATGTTATTGAATGGGAGGACATTCTGAAAATGGATAAGCTTGAGCTTAGCGATCTGATGCACAGGGCTAAAACAAAAGCCAACGTTATAGCGACTGCGATTTCCGATATAAGCCCTGAAAAGCAAAAGGAATTTCTGGTATGCTGCGAGCGTGAGGTCATGGGCAGGGTAAAGGATGCCCTGGAGTACAAGGGAAATATAACTCAAAACACAATACTGACCGCCCGCATTTCACTTATATCGCTGTACCGAGAGCTTATAAATGACGGCGTGTTAAAGCAGTTTACAAAGGATAAAAGCGAAATGGTGAAAAAATTCAAATCAGAGTAATCAGTACGGCGGACGTGATTTTTTAACGCACATGTCAACCAGGGAATTAATATCCGCGGTCCCGGCGCACATTACAGTATCTGCGGCGCCCCAGTATATTTTTAAGGTGCCGTCGGGTTCGGGAACAGCGCCGCACGTAAATACCACGTTATGCACGTAACCTGTTACTTCCCAGGGATCTTCGGGCTGAAGGATCCATTCGTCTGATATTCCTATTATTTTTTCGGGATTTTTTAAATCGTGGAGGGCTGCCCCAAGCCGGTAGACAGAACCGTCCATTGTTGAAAATGCTCCGTGATATATATGCAGCCAGCCTTTGTCCGTATAAACGGGCGTTGCGCCCGGACCGATTTTCATCTCGTCCCAGTGATACGTCATTGGTTTCATAACGACTTTTGAATTTCCCCAGTGTATTAAATCAGGCGAATAGGATATCCAGACAGACCACGGAGAGATTTCGGAATGAGGCCTGTCAAGACGCGCGTATTGACCGTTGATCTTTCGGGGAAAAATAACCACGTTTCTCATGTCAGCCTGGCTTATAGGGGCTATTCGTTCAACGCTTATAAAATCAAGGGTACGGGCAAGAATTATCCTGACACCGTGGCGGGAATAACCGCTGTACGTCAGTAAATAGCCTTCGTCCGGCATATGGCAGATGCGAAGGTCCTCGACTCCGTATTCCTCGTACTCTGAAAATATCCCCCCGGTGGCCGGAACAAGAAACGGTTCCTTCCTTACCTTGAATTTATATCCGTCGGTACTCTCTGCTATCCCTATTATTGAACGGCCGTTGTGCAAATGGGCCCTGAAAAGCATTATGTATTTATCACCGTACTTTGTTATTCCGGCGTTATGCACGGTGGCAACATGGTATGGTACGTCATTTCTTGTAAGAATGGGATTTCCCTTGTAACGTTTAACCGGCGACATAAGTTATTCCTGTCAGGATAATATTTTTTTATATAACTTTAAATAATTATCCACCATGATATCTGCTGTAAAACGGTTTTGCACTGTTTTTCTGCATTCCTCGCGATTAATTTTACCGATACTGTGGACCGCGTCAACTGCTTCATCAACCGAACTTACAAGGAACCCGTCTTTTTCATGCGTTATTATTTCCGGCATGCTGCCCCTGTTAAAGGCGATCACGGGGGTCCCGCATGCCATAGCCTCGACTACCGCGAGTCCGAACGGTTCTCTGAAATTTATTGGGTGCAAAAGAGCTGACGCGTTCCCCAGTATTTCATTTCTTTTTTCCGGCCCCACGCTGCCTAAAAAAATGATATTTTCGTTATCAATGGCAGGTTCTACAAAATTTCTGTAATAAGATGCATCCTGAATAATACCGGCCATGATCAGGCGGTATCCGGACATCCTTGCTATTTCAATTGCCTCTTTTGTTCCCTTGTCATGATGGACCCTTCCGAAATAAATAAGATATTTGTCGAGAGGTTTGGCATTGAATGTAAAATTTTCAACATCAATGCCGTGATAGATTGTAGCCGCGTATTTTAATTCCGGGGATTTATCGGAGTTGCTTATGGCAACGTAATACCCTACGTTGTTGTATTTTTTGTAAACCGGAATAATCTTTGGCGATGAAAATCCGTGAATAGTTGTGACAACCGGGGTTTTGACAAGCCTGCTGAACGTTAAGGGAAGAAAATCAAAGTTATTGTGAATAAGATCAAAACTTTCGGCCTGTTCAAAAACCTCCGAGATATGCAGGCATTCGCAGACCTTGGCATCGGACTCCTTATTTTCTTCGTAACCCCTTGCTATGACCGCCCTAAGGTTCGCACCGGTCAATGAATCACCCGTGGCAAAAAGGGTTACATCAACACCTTTTTTAACCAGCCCTTCAGTAAGCAGTGAGGCAAAACGCTCCCACGGGCCGTAATGTACCGGCGGTGTTCTCCACGCTACGGGTGATATCATCGCTATTCGCATAATATTTCTCCAATTGATTATTGCTTTTATTGAATTTTTATACCATAAAAGAATACTGACCAAAGTATTTTTTAGAGAAAAAAATGAAGGGTTCAACGGACATAAAAACCATTGCGTTTGTCGGTACTTATATCCCGCAGAAATGCGGTATTGCAACGTTTACATCCGATGTCAGGCAGGCTTTCTGCAAGCAGTATTCGGGCGTTAGTTCACTGGTTGTGCCTGTTTGTCCTAAGAAAAAGGAGTTCGACTATCCTGCTGAAGCACGGTTTGAAATTATAAAAGACGATTTTGAAAACTATAAAAGCGCCGCGGATTATATTAATTTTCAGAACACGGACATTGTCTGCCTGCAGCATGAGTTTGGAATATTCGGAGGGACGGAAGGCAGTTATGTTCTGGGCCTGCTTAAGAATCTCAATATGCCTGTTGTTACCACTCTTCATACTATACTTGACCAGCCAAACGAAGATCAAAAAAAGGTTATGCATGAAATAACAGCATTATCTTCAAGACTCGTTGTAATGACGGAGAAAGGGAGAAGCCTGCTTCAGAGTATATATTCCACGCCCGAATACAAGATAGACGTTATTCCTCACGGCATACCGGACATGCCTTTTGTTGATCCCAATTTTTATAAGGATAAATTCGGGGTGGAAGGCCAGTATCTTCTGCTTACTTTTGGTCTTTTATCGCCTAATAAGGGTATTGAATATGTGCTTAGAGCCTTGCCGGAGATTATTAAAGAAGTTCCCAATGTTACTTATATAATACTGGGAGCCACGCATCCCAATTTGCTGCTTGAGGAGGGTGAGTCTTACAGAATGAGCCTTGAAATTCTTGCAAGCGAATTAAATATCAAGAAGAATGTTGTATTTTATAACCGTTTTGTAGATATTGACGAGCTTAAGGAATTCCTGGGAGCTACGGATATATATATTACGCCGTATTTGAATCCCATACAAATTACGTCAGGAACGCTTGCCTATTCGTTCGGTTGCGGTAAGGCCGTAATTTCAACTCCGTACTGGCATGCCGAAGAATTACTTGCCGAAGACCGGGGTATTCTTGTGCCTTTTAAGGACAGCAGGCAGATAGCAAAGGAAGTGATAAAACTCATAAAAAAAGGCCCGCTTCGTCATGCCATGAGAAAAAGAGCATATATGCTTGGCAGAAGCATGGTTTGGAGCAACGTTGTGCATCTTTATTATGATTCATTTATTAAGGCACAAACTTTGAAGGCAAAACATAATACCGCGCAGGCTATTAAAAGCCTGGAAAAAAAAGGACTCATACTGCCGGAAATTCGCCTTGACCATATTAACAGAATTACCGACGCTACAGGAATAATTCAGCATTGCAAGTATGCGTTTCCCAGGTATGAGGATGGTTATTGTTCCGACGATAACAGCCGCGCCCTGATACTTTCTGTTCTTTTAGAGAATATAAGAATATTTGAAAAGGAAGTTTTTGAACTCTCGAGCAAGTACGCGTCTTTTATAAATTCGGCTTTCAATAGTGAAAATAACAGGTTCAGGAATTTTATGTCATTCGATAAAAAGTGGCTTGAGGACGCGGGATCCGAAGACAGCCAGGCAAGATGCTTATGGGCCCTTGGGACCTGTATAGGTTCTTCAAGAAACAAGTACCTTAAAAACTGGGCAGCCGATCTTTTCGGCTATGCTATCAGTGGTACTGAAATTTTTTCTTCCATAAGGGCGTGGGCCTTTACATTGCTTGCCATTTATGAGTACACCAGGAACCTTAAGGGAGACCGTTATGTAAATAAACTGGGTGAAGAATTGACTGAAAAGCTTTTGGGTATATACAGGAAGGATCCCTCGGATGAATGGAAATGGTTTGAAAACAGGCTTACTTATGATAACGCTAAATTAAGTCACGCGATGCTGGCCAGCGGATACAGGTTCGGTAACAAGGCGGTCCTTGATACCGGTCTTGAAAGTTTAACCTGGCTTACGAAAAAATTGTTTAATAAAGACAATATTTTTTCTCCTATAGGTAACAGCAGCTTTTACCTGGAAGGAAAAAGCCGCTCTGAATTTGATCAGCAGCCTATTGAGGCCCAGGCATATGTTTCAGCCTGTATACAGGCATTTCACGCAACGGCAGACGGTTCATGGCTGGATCATGCCAGAAGGGCTTTTGACTGGTTTCTGGGCAGGAACGTCCTCAATATCTCGTTATATGATCCCAAAACAGCTGGATGCATGGACGGGCTGCATGTTGACAGGGCTAACCTGAATCAGGGAGCGGAATCAACCCTTGCGTTCCTTCTCGCCCTGGTTGAACTTAAAATTAACGAGAACCAGTTAAACAGCTTCAATTTCGATAAGCCGGTTGAATAAAATGCGTGGATGTTTATGGATGTTAAAAGGTATAATATAATACTCAAACCTGACTATACCCGGGTTTTATACCTGCCGTTTCATTCAATGGCTAAAGAGAGAATAGCAAAAATACTATCCCGTATACAGGTGATGGATGAAAACCACGTACGGCAAAAACTGGACGAAGTTTTATCAAGCTTTCAGAAAAGACACACTTCCCTCATTCAATTTTTTGAAAACCGCTTTGAAAAAGTTAAGAGATATACAGGAAAGAATAAAAACCTGTCTAAAGAAAGAAAGTTGCTTATAGGCGCTTATTTTACGCAGGAATATGCCATAGAATCGTCGGCGCTGTTTAATCCGTCGATGGTCTGGCACCCTGATCAAAGCGGTGTAGCAATGGGGAGTAAACGTTTTATTCTCAGTCTTCGCGCAATAGGAGAGGGCCATATATCGTCTATTACATTCAGAACAGGGGTAATTTCCGCCAAATACATGATTAATATGGATGAGTCTTCCCGATATGTTACCACCGCCGATAACAGGCCTGACCAGCAATTCGAAAAAAAACTGTTTAGGCGGAAGATGTCCGAGCTAGGTCTTCTGGACATGTTTTCTGAATCAATCCTGAATACTCTGCCTGATTATTTTACTTTTTCTGAGCTTAAAGCAGGTGTTAAAGCAATTTTAAATCAACATAATGTCGGCAGGAATGAAATAGTCGCAAGTAACATTATAATGCTGGCAAGATCAAATTACGAAATATCGTTTTTACCCATGCAGGATTTGTCGGCCAGGGTAATATATCCGTCTGCACCT
>JAFGOL010000214.1 GCA_016926495.1 Oligoflexia bacterium | reverse complement strand
CTTACAACCGAATATCTGCCCGTCGCGACATGGAATCCTCCGCCGTAAGAAATAACAAGACCCTTGGATTTAAGGTATACAAGATCGCCGAAAACCGTGGACGAGTTGCTGAAGGATCCATACATGGCACCCCATTTTATATATAACGGCTCAAAAAACGGTATCCTGTTTAAAAGAAGCCTGAACCGTGGTCCCAGTCCGAAATAATGATTGTCCTTTCCCGCAAGCCCCAAATCAAGGGCAAGTCCGGCGTCAAAAATCCCCTTGCTGTTTATGTATGCGTTAAGGGCCGTGGCAAAATAGTTTTTCGACAAATTCACCGATGCAAATTTAAAAGTCGATCTCCTGAAGCCCGTGTCCATTTCTATTTTAAAAAGCTCCTCGCCCTTTTCCATTATGTACGCGTTAAGGCCCGGCTCCATAACAGGGGTACCGGCTTCAACTTCTCCCTTATCCTCCGCGGACAGGGAAAAGGCAAAAAACAAAACCATGAAACAAAATAAAAAATACGCGGTTCTCAGCCTCATTGCTTCAGATTAGCCTCCCTGAACATCATGGCAAGTATCGTATAAAAAAACGGCGTGGCAATTGTGTCGACTATTATGGATATAACGGGCACAATCTGCGCGATCATGCTTACAATCCCGAAAAGGACCGAATAGCCCAGGATCTTCATCCTGTACCCGGCGCTCTTGCTTATTCCCTTGCCGACACAGTCCAGTACCGATATTTCCTTCTCGTTGACAAGAACAAAATAGGAAAAAATACTGAAAATAAACCAGATAACGCCCGGTACTATGAGCAGCATCAGTCCGGCTATAAGAATAGGAATAACAATCGCTTCCAGTCCCAGCATTCGCAGAAGACCGTTTTTTGTCAGGTTATCCCTGAAAGTTTTCAGCGTGGGATTGTCTCCGCCGGTATTGCTTATGATTACCGGAATAAACCCGGCAAGAAAGACCACCCTTACAAGCTCAAAAAGAATAAGCCCGAAACCTATGTACGAAGCCTGTGCCGTAAAGGCCGTAGCGATCGAATTAGTGGCAAGATAAGGCGCTATAAGCTTCATAAAATTCATTTCAATGATGCTGTATGCCAGCGGGATAAGCAGCAGCGGCAAAGGATTTCTCTTAATAATCTCGTAAGCCTGTTTAATCATAAATATCACCCCGTATCAGTGTTTGCTTGCCGTTGAGGTATAACCCTTGTCACCCTTAACAACAAAATATTCCTCTTCCTCGCCGTAAAACAGCGCTTCGCCTTCTTCAAACACCAGGGCAAGCTTAAGTACCTCGTCGGCCTCCTTGACGGTGTGTACCTGGATTGTTTTTAATATGTCACCGGGAATATCAACCAGATCCTTTCCGTTTTCTTCGGGAATTATAACCTCGGTAACGCCGGCCCTGTACGCGGCCATGATCTTTTCCTTTACCCCGCCGATCGGAAGAACGTGCCCCCTTATGGTTATCTCGCCGGTCATGGCAACGTGCTTTTTAACGGGTCTTTTTGTAAGCGCTGATACCAGCGACGTGGCAATTGTAACTCCGGCGCTCGGCCCGTCCTTGGGTATGGCGGCCTCGGTTGCGTGTATGTGTATATCTGTTTTTGAATAAAAATCCTTATCAAGATTAAGCTGGCCCGCCCTGCTCCTGACGTAGCTTATCGCGGCCTTGGCGCTCTCCCGCATTACCTCGCCCAGATGTCCGGTTACTTCCACCATGCCGCGTCCCGGAGTAACGGTAACCTCGACATTAAGCATTTCACCGCCCACGCTAGTCCACGCGAGCCCGTTGGTTGTTCCCACCTGGTCCTGACCTTCGATGACGCCGTACTTATACCTGGGCTTGCCCAGGAATTTTTCGATAAGCGCCTCGTTAGGCGCGATTTTAATTTTCTTACCCTTTGATTCCAGAAGAGCCCTGGCGGACTTTCTTACCACAGTGCCAATTTCCCTTTCAAGGTTACGGACACCGGCTTCCTTTGTAAACCTTCTTATTATAAAAAGCAGCGTCTGGTTTGAAATCCTTAGTTGATCGTCCCTGAGCCCGTTCGCGGCTATCTGCTTGGGAACAAGGTACCGCCTTGCTATGTTCAGCTTTTCCTCCTCGGTATAAGAAGAAAGCTCTATGACCTCCATCCTGTCAAGCAGGGGCAGCGGAATGGTATACATGCTGTTTGCGGTTGTGATAAAGAGCACTTTTGAAAGATCAAAATCAAGCTCAAGATAATGATCATTGAAATTGATATTCTGTTCAGGGTCAAGAACTTCAAGCAGCGCCGAAGCCGGGTCTCCCCTGAAGTCATTGCTCATTTTGTCCACTTCGTCCAGAAGAAAAACCGGGTTCACGGTCCCGCCCTTTTTCATTCCCTGAATTATCTTTCCCGGAAGCGCGCCCACGTAAGTACGCCTGTGTCCCCTTATCTCTGCTTCATCCCTGACTCCGCCGAGAGAGATCCTTACGAATTTTCTGTTAATGGCCCTGCCGATCGATCTGGCAAGCGATGTTTTACCCACTCCCGGAGGTCCCACAAGGCACAATATCGGTCCCCTCAAATCCCCGGCAAGTGTTTTCACCGCGAGGTAATCGATTATCCTGTCCTTAACCTTTACAAGCCCGTAATGATCTTCGTCCAGAATCCTCTTCGCGGCTTCAATATCATTATTGTCCGCCGAATGATCTTCCCACGGCAGGCTGAGTATCCAGTCAATATAGTTCCTTACCACGGCGCTCTCAGCGCTCATGGGGGACATCATTTTAAGTTTTTTCAACTCCTTCTCGCAACGCTCCCTGGCTTCCATGGGCATCTTTTTGGCCTTGATCCTGTTTGATATTTCCGTAACCTCGTCCTGCTCTTCGTCTCCGAGCTCCTTCTGGATCGCGTTCATCTGCTCATTGAGGTAATATTCCTTCTGGCTTTTTTCCATCTGCTGCTTGACCCTGCTCTTTATTTTCTTTTCAAGCTGCAGTATTTCCATTTCGGCCTGCATAAGGGCAAGGAGTTCCTCCAGCCTCTTGGAAACATTCGCTATACCGAGCAGTTTCTGCTTGTCCTCAAGCTTCAGCATAAGATGCGCGGCTATGGTATCGCCAAGCCTTGAAGGATCATTGATGCCTGAAATAGTCATAAGCATTTCGGGCGGAATCTTCTTGTTCAGCCTGACATACCTTTCAAACTGGCTTTTAACCGCCCTTACAAGTGCCTCGATCTGACTGGTGTCTTCATCGTCTACATCGTCAATTTCCGATGCTTCGACAAGAAAATGCTCCTGCACCGGCAGGTACCTGTTTATCTTGACCCTCTTGATTCCCTCAATAAGTACCTTGACTGTCCCATCAGGCAAACGCAGAAGCTGTATAATATTTCCCACTGTACCCACGTCAAAAAGGTCCTCCTGGGCCGGGTTGTTAACCTTGGGGTCCTTCTGTGCTATAAGAATTATGTCCAGCCTCTTGTTAATGGCTTCTTCCAATGCCTTGATCGATTTGTCCCTGCCTACAAACAAGGGTACTACCATGTAAGGAAAAACAACCATATCCCTTAGCGGCAGTAACGGCAAAACCCTGGTTGCTGTCATTTGGATACCTCCTATGCGCTTTCTCTCTGCATTTCTTCCTTATATATAATAACAGGCTCAACGCCTTTTTCAACGACCTCGTTTGTAATTACGCACTTGGCTATGTTTTTTCTGGACGGTATGTCGAACATCACGTTCAGAAGAATTTTTTCGAGTATGGCCCTAAGCCCCCTGGCGCCCGTATCCCTCTTGATTGCTTCCCTGGCGATTAATCTCAGCGCGTCATCGTCAAACACCAGTTCAACCCCCTCGTATTCAAAAAGTTTCTTATACTGCTTGGTCATTGCGTTTTTGGGCTTTGTAAGAATATCCACAAGCGCGTCCTCATCAAGAGAGTTGACCACGGATACCACGGGCAAACGGCCCACAAACTCCGGTATCATACCGTATTTGAGTATATCCGGAGGCTCGACGGACTGGAGAAAGTTCTGGTTCTTCCTGTCGGCGTCACTTTTAATGTCGGCGCCAAGTCCCATGACCTTTTTGGCCACACGCCTCTCCACGATCTTGTCAAGGCCCACAAAAGCCCCACCGCAGATAAAAAGAATATGCCTTGTATCAAGTTGTATGAAATCCTGCTGCGGATGCTTTCTGCCCCCTTTAGGCGGAACATTGGCCTTGGTGCCTTCGATAATTTTCAGCAGCGCCTGCTGAACGCCCTCACCGCTTACATCCCTTGTGATGGACGGATTATCGCTTTTTCTTCCGATCTTGTCGATTTCATCTATATACACAATGCCTTTCTGGGCTTTTTCCACATCGTAATTCGCGGCCTGTAACAATCCGAGCAGAATATTTTCAACGTCCTCTCCCACGTAACCCGCCTCGGTGAGGTTTGTGGCGTCTGCGATCGTAAAAGGCACCTTGAGTATCCTGGCGAGCGTCTGCGCGAGATAGGTTTTACCGCTGCCCGTGGGCCCTATGATCAAAATATTGCTTTTCTGGATTTCAACATCACTTTCATCTATGCTTCCGCTTGAGAATATTCTCTTGTAGTGATTATGCACGGCAACGGCCAGGGATTTTTTTGCCTCATGCTGGCCGATCACGTAATCGTCAAGCACCGCCTTGATCTCGGAGGGTTTGGGGATCTTATGAAGTCCGTCGGTAAAAGCCTCCTTACGGATCTCTTCGGTCAGAATATCATTGCACAGTTCAACGCACTCGTCGCAAATAAAAACAGCGGGACCGGCTATAAGCTTTCTTACATCCCTCTGGCTTTTCCCGCAAAAAGAACAAACAAGATTCGGAAAACCTGTTGAAGTAACATTTCTATTCATTCAAAAAACTCCTTATTTGTCTATGCCTATTATCTTGTCAATCAACCCGTAGTCCCTGGCTTCGATGGCGGACATGAAAAAATCACGGTCCGTATCCTTTTCCACGATCTCAAGTTTTTTTCCCGTATTTTCGGAAAGTATCCTGTTGAGATCCGATTTAAGCCTGAGTATTTCCTTTGTATGGATCTCGATATCCGAAGCCTGCCCCCTGTATCCGCCCAATGGCTGATGTATCATTATTCTGGAATGCTGCATGGCGAACCTCTTGCCTTTCTCACCCCCGGCAAGTAAAAAAGCGCCCATGCTCGCGGCCTGCCCAACGCAATAGGTACAGACATCAGATTTAATGTGCCTAATGGTATCGTATATGGCAAGTCCCCCGCTGACAACACCTCCCGGGGAATTAATATACATGTGAATGTCCTTGTCAGGAGAATCGGCCTCAAGGAACAGAAGCTGCGCTACAACGAGGTTTGACACCTCATCGGTTATTTCCGTACCTATAAAAAGGATCCTGTCAATCAGCAGCCTTGAATAAATATCATACTGGCGTTCTCCCCTCGGTGTTTGCTCTATCACGTAAGGCATTGGAATATAGGTCATTTTTTACTCCTTTTTTTCCGTAACAGTTGAATTATCGGCTACAAAAGCAAAAGTTTTTCTTTCAACTATCGCGTACTCAAGGGCCCTGTAGAGGTTGTGTTCGCTGTATTTCTTCTTTAACTCCTGAATGCTGATCCTCAGGGAATCAGCCATCAGGTTCATTTCCTCTTCAACCTCTTCTTTGGAAGCCGAAATATTTTCCTTTTTCGATATGGCGTTTATTATATACCAGAGCCTGACTTCCCTTTCCGCCGCCTTGCGCAGGTCGTCCTCATGCTTTGCAAGAAGCTCATCGACTTCGGATTGCATTGCGCCCGGTCCCCTGGGCCCG
>JAFGOL010000213.1 GCA_016926495.1 Oligoflexia bacterium | reverse complement strand
CTTTAGACTTTTTATTGCCTTTTAGGAGGTTTTGCCACCTTAATTTTTACTCAACTTTTGTCCGAATTTTTCAACCAATTATAATTAAATATTTAAGGACATTGGACTTAAGGCAGGAAGTTTTTAAAAAAAGCATTTTTCTGTTCGGGCCAAGACAAACCGGAAAAACCTTTTTATTAAACGAGCTTTTTAAAAATTCAAAAAAATATAACCTGCTTGAGGCCGACGTTTTCCGTCGCCTGAGCATGAATCCCGAAAATTTAAGATATGAACTGCTGCATCTTAAAGAACAAAAAATGTTACCTGAAAGCACGCCTGTCATCATAGATGAAATTCAAAAAATTCCGGAACTTTTAGACGAAGTACACAACCTGATAGAATCGGAAAAAATCAAATTTATTCTTACCGGAAGCAGCGCCCGAAAATTAAAAAGAAGCGGAACAAACCTTTTGGCCGGAAGAGCATGGACAAGGTACTTATTCCCACTTACAAGCAGGGAAATAACCGATTTTAATCTGTTGCGGGTCCTGAATTACGGTTCCCTGCCGGCAATATATCAATCCGATAATCCTGACGAGGATTTAAATTCATATATAGGCACGTACCTGCAGGAGGAAATAAAGGCAGAGGGACTGGTCAGAAAAATAGACGGATTTTCCAGATTTGTTGAAACAGCCGCTCTTACAAACGCCGAATTAGTCAACTTTGCAGGAATTTCCAGTGATTGCGGCGTACCGGCCAGCACCGTAACAGAGTATTATAAAATACTTCAGGATACCATGATCGGCAACCTGCTTGAACCCTATACCAAAACAAAAAAAAGGAAGGCAATAAGCACGGCGAAATTTTATTTCTTTGACGTAGGGGTATGCAATAAACTGGCAGGTAGATCCAATATAAAATTTAAAACCGAACTTTTCGGAAAGGCGCTTGAACATTTTATTTTTACCGAACTCAGGGCCTACATGGAATACAGCCGCAAAATCCTGAACAACAATTTATACTACTGGCGATCAGCTTCAAAAATGGAGGTGGACTTTTTAATCAACGATGAAACAGCCATAGAAGTAAAGGCAACGGACAATGTTACGGGCAGGCATCTTAAAGGCCTTAAAGCGTTATCGGAAGATCTGAAACTTAAAAAAAAGATAGTGGTATGCACGGAAACAACTCCAAAAAAAATAGGGGACATAACCGTGCTGCCTGTGCAAATGTTTTTAACAAGACTCTGGGGCGGAGACATTTTTTAATACAAATCGGAATGAGCTATGACGAAGCTGACAAACCGAAGGCGAGCTAAAGTTAGCGCCTGGAATGCGAATTGGTATTACGAATATATTTCACCGAACTTTTTGTTCAGGTATTCCACAAAAGGCTTTGCGGAAAAGTCACTGCCAGTGACCTTTTTTATAAGTTCCGTTGAATTGTATCTCTTGCCTTTTGAGTGAATGTTTTTTCTCAGCCAGTCAAGTACGGGCGTAAAATTTCCGTTTTTTATAATTAAATCAACATCACCCAGATCCATTTGCATTTTATTATAAAACTGGGCCGCATACAGATAACCCAATGTATACGACGGAAAATATCCGAAAAGCCCGAAACTCCAATGCACGTCCTGCAGGCAGCCCTGCCTGTCGTCGGGCGGATTTATGCCCAGGTATTCCCTGTATTTTGAATTCCATACTTCAGGCACGTCCTTAATATCAAGCCCTCCGTCAATAAGCATCTGCTCTATTTCAAAACGGGCTATAATGTGAAGGTTATACGTGACTTCGTCAGCCTCGACCCTGATAAACGAAGGCTCGGAATGATTGGAGGCCCTGTAAAATGAATCAATATCCGTATTTCCAAGCTGCTCCGGGAATAATTTTTTCGCCAGCGGCAGCAGGAATTCAATAAAACCCCTGGATTTTCCAAGCACCTTTTCCCACATCAGCGACTGGGACTCGTGCGTACCCATTGAGACAAAATCACCAGCTGGCGTTCCGAAGTGCTCCCTGGGCAGTCCCTGATCGTAAAGCCCGTGCCCTGCCTCGTGTATGCTTCCGTACAACGCGGATAACAGATCATCTTCGCTGTACCTTGTGGCTATTCTTGTGTCCATGGGGCCCGGCCTGGTGCAAAAGGGATGAGTGGTAATGTCCAGCCTGCCTGAATCAAAATCAAACCCCATGGCCTTTACAACCTTTACGCCCAGTTCGGCCTGCCCGGTTACGTCAAACCTGTTCTTTAAAAACGCCATGTCGGGTTTTGATCCTGAATTTTTAATTTTATCAACAAGCGTGACCAGTTCCTTTTTGAGGTACGAAAATACATCATTAAGGGTTTCAATGCTCATTTCGGGCTCGTAAATATCAACCAGGGCCTGGTAACAGGAAGCGTCTTTTTTAAAGATCAGCGCCTGTTCCCTGCAAAGGTTTACAACAATTTCAAGGTTAGGTGCGAATATGGAAAAATCGCCTTCCTTTCGCGCCGTTATCCATTTCCGGTTCGCGGCCGTTGTTTCAACGGCCATGCGTTTGACAAGATCTTCGGGAATTTTTTTAGACCTGTCAAAAGTCCTCCTGATGTGCTTAAGGTTTACAGCCTCAGTACTGTACGCGTCCGTCACCTTGGTATCCTGTTCGGCTTTTTGCAGCGCTTTTTCAAATTCCGGAGAAGTAAGCTCCCTGTGCGCCATGGAACTTAAAAACTCTATCTGTTCGCCCCTGTACTTATAGGCATTTGACGGCATGTAGCAATCCCTGTCCCATGCCAGAAGGGTCGAGCATTTTTCAATCAACTCTATTTTTTTACACTTTTCCAGAAGTTCATCGTAACTTTTATTCATCAGTTAACCTCACTGAATATTATTGTGCCCTTTTCCCTGTACAGGGCCGGCCTTGCCTTCCACCGCCTGTCGGGCGCATCATCAAAGACGACGGTCCTCCCGGACTCGGCATAATCCGCGTAAAAAGGCGTAAAACCAGCCATGTAATACCTGTAGTCATGACGGTCAAGATTTTTATAAGTGTAATATTTCGACGTTATAAAATAACAGTACGCGGCCCCGGTGAAACAGTCGTGCTCAATGTTGTGCTGATAAGTATAACCGGAATAAAAATAATTATAGCTTACATGGGCGCCTTTACGGTATTCATCAAAATACTGGTTCAGCATGGGATTGGATACCTTGCGGGGTTCAACGTTCGTAACAAGATCGTCGAGGAAAGGCACATAGTCCACCATTTTATCGACAATATCCGCGGCCATGACCGCGGCAGAAAGCGAAAATACAATAAAAATTACTGCTGTTTTTCCCATCTGAACTCAAGATCGCGTTTGATGTTTTTGGCGGTTTTGTCCTTTACCGGCGGAAAAACGGCCCTGCTTATAACGGTTTCTACACATTCAATCCGGTCTTTGTCCGCCTGTCCGGTAACCCTGACGTTATAAGCCATGCCCCCGGGCAGAAGCACGAATTCAACGGCGAGCTTATGGTTTTTCCCCCCGCCGAGGCAGTATTTAAAATCAGGCCCGTAGTTTTTAAGGACAAGGCCAATCATGTCAGGCGTATTATCAAGATTGTCCTTACCCGACGAAGAACATCCAGTTGCGACAATACCGACAAAAACGATCAACACCCTGAGGGGCATCAGCCGCCCTCTTTAAGGGTAAGCATGGAGCTTACGGAAGCTATAAGCTCGTCAATATTAAACGGTTTTACAAAATACGTATCGCAGCCCGCCGCAAGACCTTTCCGGATATCTTCGTCGGTCCCGTACGCGCTGATGATAATGATGGGAATGTTCTTGTAGGAATTGTGCCTCCTGAAGAGGGCGCAAAGCTCAAGCCCGTCCACCCAGGGAAGGCCCACGTCTATGATCATAAGGCGAAGTTCCTTGGTTTCGAGTATATTCTTAAGGTCCGTGCCGTCATTAACGGCGGCAACGTCATAGCCTTCCTTTTCAAAAACCCTTTTTAAAGCACCCCTGATGGTGGGGTCGTCGTCAATAATAAGAATGGTTGTGGGTTCCTCGCGGTTGCGCATCTTTTTAAAAGAGCCCAGGTCAACGACCTTTTCCGAAAGCATCCTTTCCCTTTTTATTTTTTCAATAGCGTCGAGCAGTCCCCTGGTATCCATTCCCGTCACAATCCCTTTTCCACCATGTCCCTGGCTACGGCCCTGAGGGCCTCGGCTCTGGGCACTTCAAGGTTCAGGTCTTTTATTATTTCATACGATTTTTGCACATCTTCGTATGAATCATTAATGGATATTACCATATTATTCATGGAATTCTTAAGAATTTTAGCTTCATCTTTGTATTTTGCAAGAAGCACCGGGTTCTGCGCGCGTTTTTCCGCGTGGTAACGCATGGCCCTGTCAATGCTTTCCATGTTCTTTTTACTGGCCTTTCTGAGCACATCCATGCTCTTAAGCTGCATGGCGGCCTCTGAAAGCATGGGAATATTTTTAGCGGCTTCAACAGGAACTTCCTTTTTAAGGAGTTTCTGCAGTTGCTTCCTGGTCCTGTACATCTGCTTTTTGGATTCCCTTGCCTTTTCCATCATGTAATCAGCATAGCCAAGGAGCAGTTTTTCCCATCCGTCGTTAAGCCCGTAACGGGGCTTTGAAATTTTCCTGCGCGACAATGGGGTCTTAAGCCTGGGAAGAGAGAGACTTCTCTTACCGTAAACGGACCTGCTGTTTGCCGCATACATATAAAAAGGATCCATTATATAGTCGGTAAAATCATAATGGTCCATGTACGCCTGTCTTTGGATCAACTGCGGGTATGTCGCCTGTGAATATACCTTCAGCCTGGCGCCGAACGAAGCGACCATGTTCCTGAGGAAATCTATATTGGCGTCAATTTCGGCCTGTTTTTTTACGGCCTCGAGCCTGTCCTTGAACTTGCCCCACTTTGCCTTGTAGTCATAAGCGGAACGCGATTCGGCCATGGCGTACATAAGGGCAAGCGCCTTTGCCTGCTCGGACTTTAACCTCGAGACCTCCACTCTTACGTCGGTGGATGAAGTGTCATATGCTTCTGACGCGCTGGCGGGCATTGAAACCGGATCACTGAGTAAACTATTAATTTCGCTTTCCTCGTCGGTACTATCGCTTCCGTCGCTTGACGAGCTGCTTGTACTTGTATCCCCCCTTCCGCCCTTTACCTGCCTGTACGCAACGCGCGCCTCGTTTGCCATAATTTTATACGTGGGATACCTGGAACTGGTAATAAGCCCGTACATCTCGCTGTTATAGGAATTAAGGTTTTTCGCTATCGGAGCGTATTTTGAGTTAAAGGCGCCCGCACCTTTTGCCATATTGCTGTAACCGCTTGACCAGCGATTATATACCGACGCGGCCTGGTTTGAATTCCAGTGCTCACCTTTTCCTGAGGGTATTCCCGGTCCCGAAACACCGCCGGTGTACGTAGACGAGCCTATGCCTGTTTTAGGCGTTGTGGCTGACGAAGACTGGTTCGCCAGCTGCGCGGCAAACGTATTTATATTAGAGGACTGCGGCGATGAATACATGTCGTACGGAGCCACGACCTCCTGGCCGTCGCCCATGGTCATGTAAGAGCCGGTCCCGCCCACGCCAGCGAACGAAGGATTTATGTGGGTCTGGCTGGCGCCTGTACCCAGCAGTTCCGAATACCTGGCAGCAAGAGGATGGTTTGACGAAACTCCCAGCATGTCTGTTGCTATAAGAGAGGCAAGCATGGGAAACGCGGAATCGTAACCTGTTTTTTGCTCGGCCACGATCTGCCCGACAAGGGCCAGTCCCTCGCCGACTGCCTTTTGCATGGGTTTCCACGCAGGACCTATGGAATCAAAAAAACCGCAGCGTTCCTTTGTCTGCATCATGCTTATTTTGGGGATCGTGGTTGCTATGGAATTCGCAGCCCATACGTCCCTTGCGGCCATTTTGCAATCTTCGCTTTCAGGGTCTTCGTAACAGGCGGGTATGGTGGAGTAATACAGCGTCGCGTTAAATATTTCGCCTGCACCGACCCTTGAATAATTTGAAAGGTCGCCGAAGCGGTTATCTATTTCCTCGACTGAATCACTGGCCAGGTCAACCAGCCTTTTTACGTCATTATTTGCTTCATACTTACGAATTATGCCGTCATATGTTCCCTGTACCTGACTTAATTTATCCTGGGCATCCTGCCATCTTTTTCCGACAGTGCCGTCCTGATTGGAATTAAGCTCGTGATTAACAATACCCATCTGCTCTTCGTTGCCTGTTACCAGAGCCCTTTTTCCGGCAACCTCTGCGTTAAGTTTTTGTGAATACGCCTTGTATAGATCTTCCTTGGCTTCCAGCAGGGCTTTAAGCTGGGTTTTTATCTCTCTTTGTGCGGTTTCATATTCCTGCTTCAGGGCGTCCCTTTTGGCCTGTTTGGCTTGAACCGCCTGAGGATCTTTTTTCACATTCTTTATATCAGCATTAAAATTGTCCATTGCGGCATCAATAGCTTTATCCGCTAATTTATCATACTCTTTTAAAAAATTACCGGTTTTTGAAGATTCAACACTCTTGCTGTATGCTTCCGCGAAGCTGTTCATGTTCCTTAACGCCGCGTGCTCGGTCAGAAAAGTTCCGAGTGTTTTAAAATCGCATTTTCCGTCAAACTGGCCCGCAAGGTTACAGCCGGATGTAAGCCGGGCTGCTTGATTCTTGTACACTTCCGCAGGTCTGATGGTTTGTACCTGTATATTTTCCGCAAGTTTGCTGAAAATCTTTTCAGCCTCATCAATGGCGCTTTTTTTAGTATCTTCAGCCAACGCAGGCTGAGCAAGGCCCAGCATTGCAAGCATTGGTAAAATCAGTAGTTTCGGCATTACCGGCACCCCTTAAGACAGAGTATATCAATAAATTGGCATTTATTAAACCTCTCCTTAATTTGTCTTATCGGATTTTGACATTAATTTCTTTGACAGGTCATACCGGCTAATATTTGCCGGATATGTGCCGGACGGAGCAAAACTTAACAGTTTGTTTTTGTCACTGTTGTCCAAAATAAATAGATTTGCCTGTTTTTAAGTTTTCAAGTACTCGTAATTATTGATGTTAGATTTTGTTTTTATAGTT
>JAFGOL010000212.1 GCA_016926495.1 Oligoflexia bacterium | reverse complement strand
GTCTTGTGTATGCAGATAGGTGCCGGGAAGAGGAACTTATGGATTTATTATCGTCCCCCCAATTGGAGCCCAATAAGTGGGTTTACGATATGACTGCTATAAGGGAAGCATTATTGAAAAATAATAAGAAACAATCTATCGAGTTGGTATTGAAGCAGCGCGAACTCTCACCGCTGATGTTTATGGTTGCAATGAGCAGGAGCAAAAGGGAGATCCACGAACTTGTTGAAAGAGGCGCTATGGTAAACGGTATGACAAAAAGGCTTAGACTGACTCCTCTTTTTGTCGCGATACAAAAAGGCAGTAACGAACTGGTAAAACAGTTACTGTATGACGGCGCTAATATTAATATCAGGCTGGCAGCAGGAAACAAACCCTATGATCCGGACTATGAGAATTTTAACTTGAAAGACTGGCCTCAAAACGCGCTTCCGCTGGAGATTGCCGTAAATTCGAGTATATCTCTGGAACTGGTAAGACAGCTTGTCCCCAGGGAATATGACCGGTTTCAGGACAGGGATGGTTTCAACAGGTCTGAACTGACAAGATTAATGAGACTGGCTTTTGCGTCCGGAAGATATGATATTGCCGGCATGTTTATAGAACTCGGGGCTGATATAAAAACCAGTGGTATTAACGGCAATACTCCTCTTATGAAGGCTATACTCAGTGCCAGAGACATATATGATCATCGTTTGCTTCAATCGAGCGTCAATGAGCTTGAGTTGCTTGTCAACGAGTTTGTTTCCCGTTACTCCCTGGGGATGCTGAATAAAAAGAACAATAAAGGCAGAACGGCCATCGGTATGTCGAGAAGAAAGGGCTACGCTAAAGTTACCGCAATTTTGCATGATGCGGGTGCGGGTAAAAAGGAAGAACAGGTACTGGCTGACAAGGAAAAATTTTTTAAGGATCCGGATGTATGTAAATGGCCGCTGGGCAAAATCAGGACTTTCTACAGGCGAAAAGTGGATTTAAATACAAAACTTGAAGAACTGAAGAAGGCTTTGAAATGCGGTAAATACGACGTGGCATCGATGTTTCTGGATATGGGGGCTGATTTCAGGCATGTCGATCAAAAAACAGGGAAAACTCTTCTTGTGACTGCGCTGTCTACTGCCGGGAGTTATAACTATCTGCTGGATGATTTTGTTAATGAGCTTCTTGTAAGGTACCGGTATCCCGGTTCGGAGTTGCTGGATAAACCGGACCATAAAGGATTTAACGCCCTCATGTTGTCGATTGACAAGGGCTTTTCCAACATATCCGCAAAACTTATTAATGCCGGGGCTGATGTGAATATGCCTGATAACAATGGTGAAACACCGTTAATGAAAGCCTGTAAAAAAATGAGTATAGCTGTGTTTAAGAAGCTTCTGGATAATGGGGCAGACCCGGACGCTAAAGACAGAAAGGGCAATGCGGTATTGCATTACTTTGCAAAATCGGGATTTGATAATTTTGTTAAGAAAGTATCGGAAAATATAGCGGTGTTGTCAATGAAAGAATTATTAGTTGCCATGATTTATGCAAATGCCGAACTTGATATCAGGGATAGCGAGGGCAATTCACCTCTTATTTTAGCTTTTGACAATAGACAGAAAGAAACCGCCGGATTACTGGCGGATGAACAAACCTATAAGGATGCCGTAAACAATTCGGGACGCAGCGTGTTGCTGGCCGCTATTGAAAATTACAATATTTCGACTGATATAGTGCGGATAATTCGGCTGATAGCCGAAAATGCAGACCCTAATGTTCAGGATCAGAGAGGTATGACACCGCTTATTGCCGCGGCAATGATTGATAATAGCGATATTTCCAATTCATTAGCGTGTATTCTGCTTGATGAAGGGGCGGACCCTTGCGCGAACGGAAAAACAAACGTGTTTGTTGAGGCTGCGCGCAGAGGCAACATTGAACTTATAACCCGGTTGCTGCTGGACTATAATGCTGATCCGGGGTTGAAGACTGATAACGGAGAAACAGCCTACAGCGTAGCTGCCATTAATGGTTATTACGAACTTATGGATCTGCTGGAAGTTTTTGGCGGGATTCCCTGAAAAAGTATTATCCGTGATTTAAATGGATTTACCCGCGCAATGTAATATACTTTATAAGTCTTTTTCGCATGTAGTTTGGGAGGCTGGTCTGACTGATGGAAAGGCGTGATATAACCGCGGTTGTTTTTGATATGGACGGAACGCTGATTGATACAACGGGACAGATTGTCTCCGCTTTAAGCGCCGCCTTGAAAAATTATGGTATAGAGCCCGCCGTCGAGGAATCAAAGCTTGGAATGCTTATGGGAAGGACGTTGCAGGATACGCTTTCCGTAGTATTGCCCGGTGATAAAATCAAATACGCCGACCTGGTCGCCGGATATTATATCGACTATTATTATAAAAATTTTACGGGAAAGGCGTCTGCGTACCCTTATGTCGCGGAAGTTCTGGGTTATCTGTCTGAGCGGGGCTGCAAAATTGCCGTTGCGACAACCAAGCATACGGATTGCGCCATAAGCGAGATAGACGGCGCGGGACTTGCCGGTTTTATTGATGTAATAGAAGGTACGGACCCGGGCATTCCCCATAAGCCCGATCCGTTTCTATATTTCAGAATATGTGATTTCTTTTCGGTAGCCCCCGGGTCCACCGTTATGGTGGGCGACAGCGGCAGGGACATAGAATTCGGAAAAAATGCCGGGGCCGGTACCGTGGCTGTTACATATGGAGCGTGGCAGAGGGACAGGTTTATCAGCGAATCAATCGTTCCTGATATATTTATAGACAATATAAAAGAGCTGTTAATTTGCCTGTAGAGTAAAGCCTTCCTTCTCAAGGTCCTCTTCCAGTATTTTGGCGGATTCCTCAAAAAGCTGTACGCCGAGCACCTGCTCAACGTAAATATGAATGAATATCACTATATCCACCGCGCCTAATTTGTGTTTTGATTTCAGTTCATGAAAGAATTTAACTACGTCGTCTGTATCTACTTCTTTTTCGGTATTTCGGAAAAAATCGCTGAATTCCTCGCCGAGGTTACTGTTGACCGTAAGCCAGCTTTTGCAGATCTCCCTGTAGAATTTGCCTCTTTTCCGGAACTTGGTCATTAGCTCTGTTACTTTTTCATTCCTGCTTTCTTCAAGATTTTTCCAGAATTTCTGTTTCGGAAAAACGTCTTTCAGGTTTTTTATTATCTGGAGCAGTTTCTTTTCGGGTGTTTTAGCGAAAACGAGATGGCGCTCAACAGTCTCGTCAAACCTGATCTTTTTGAAAATTCTTTTGGTCATTTACGGTTTCTCCATCTTTTCATGAATTCGCCTATCAGATTGTAAGCTTCGGTGAGAGTGTCTTCGGGCGGAAGGTATACCGTCCTGAAGTGTGATGTCCCGGGTTTTTGTCCGAAACCGCTTCCCGGTACAACAACTACACCGGTGTTAAGAATAAGTTCCCTTATAAATGCCATGTCGTCCTTAACATCGATTTCAGGATAAGCGTAAAAAGCGGCTTGTGGCTCGTTACAGTGTATTCCCTCGATATTGTTTAAGATATCAACGGTAATATTTTTTCTTTTTTCCAGCTTGTCAATGAACCTGTCCAGGTGGTCCTGGGGACCGAGCAATGCCGCTTTAACCGAGGCGTTGATCGGCGTGCAGGAACATATCCTTGCCCTCAGAAGCTGGTTAATTACTTCAAGAAGGTTGTGCAGCTTTTTGTTGCTGCCGCTTATAATTCCCCAGCCCGTACGGAATCCGGGAGCAATGTAAGCCTTGGAAAGGCTGTTAAAGGTCGCTACGGGCAGGTTATCGTTAAGCGACGCAAGAGGTATGTGTTTGCAGCCTTTGTAGACCAGCTTGCCGTATACTTCATCACATAACACCAAAAGATTATGCTTATCGGCAATATCTGCTATTTCAAGCAGTATTTCCCTTGAACATACGGAACCCGTTGGATTATTTGGGTTTATTATAAGTATGGCTTTTGTCCTGTCGTTGATTTTTTTTCTTATATCATGGGGATCCGGCATCCAGTTGTTTTTTTCGTCAAGGTAGTATGTGTTTTCCTTTACGCCCAGCTTCGACTGGACCGCCGAATACAGGGGGTATACGGGTGAAGGTGTAAGTATATTATCCTCAGGATTCAGCAAGGCTGTTAATACTATTTCTATTGCTTCGCCTGCTCCGACCGTTACGAAAATATCCTGGATATTTTTTATTCCGGATTTTTGCGCGTCCTGTCTTATGGCGTCTATGGCTTCGTCGGTTCCACTGCTCGGCCCGTAACCGGTCTGATTGTTAAGCATTGCCCTGTGTGCCGCCTCAATTAAATGGGGCGGGGTTACATGGTCGAACTTGTTGGGATCCCCGATGTTCAAGAATCTGAGTTCAAGACCCCTTTTCTGTGCCTCCTGCGCCACAAGGACGATATCCCTGACCGCGTATTTAACTTGCCTGCTGTTTCTTGATGTTTCAATCATTTTGGCTCCGTTTTAATCGATTTTACCCTAAATATACTTAAAACTGTTTTGATTAAAGAAATATTTTAAAAAAACCGTTAGATATATACAGATAGTATGAAATCATCTGATGGGAGTTTGCGTGAAAAGGCATAGTAATGGCATTGACCCGCTTTATGTAATATTTGAAAAACACCTGTATGATTACCCGTATGATTCCACTGACGATTTCATTTTTGCCGTGGTAAGGGAATATATGGACTATATGAGGCAGGAAAACCTTATACTTCCTGATTCCAGCAAGGACCAGATCACCGATGTTTTGACGGAAGAGGTAAGGGAGATGCTGCTTAAAAAGATATACGGATGCCTCTCCATAAAGGATTATGTGAAGGAGATTACTCCCCGGAAGGAGGAGGAGAGGATACAGGCCAGGGAACGGTATTCAATTCTTAAAAAACTTGCATAAATAACCAGTAAAAGTCTTTACAATTTTAGTAAGTTTTGCTATCTACATTGACCTTGACAGCTTAATAATGTTTATTTTACAGACAAGGGGAACGGTAATGGCTAATAAAGTAAAGAGCAATAAGGGCGCTTCAAAAAGGTTTAAGGTAACGTCAAGCGGCAAGGTAAAGCATAAAAGGGCGTACCTGATGCATAAACTCAGTTGTAAAAACGAATCGCAGAAAAGGAACCTGAAACAGAGGGG